>JBAXUJ010000077.1:0-5820 GCA_037129735.1 Opitutia bacterium
AATCTCGAAGTCAGACGCAATATTGCGATTACCCAGCCGGTGTTGTGGCAGTAAATTGAGGGGACACGTGGGCAAGGTGACACGGTGACATGGGGACACTTTGAGCGTTCAGGCGCTTGAGTGTGAACTTGGCTGAACACGAGTAGAATAATTAAAATCAAGGATTTAGTAAATCATCCGGTGTCGCCCATTTCACAGATGGTGGGGATGAAGCTGGTTTCGTCGTTAATATTCGACTCGGTGGAATATAAAAAATGGGCGTTTCGTTAATTTCTGTAGTGTGAACACTGTGTCTTTTAGATCCTAAATAATATTTAAGGGGAAATCTATTAACGCTTAAATTTTCAAGTTCCAAGTGGGTTCTTAGCAATGTTTCAGGGTGGGTTGATATGCCCATTTTTGTGTAATCTCTGAATTTTAGAAAAAGTTCGCAGTATTTTTTGATATTTGCGTAATTACCTATGGCTAATAAATCGTTTACTCCGTTCAACCAATCCCAGCCAATTGGGATGTTGATTTGATCACTATTTAATTCGTTCAAGTCAGGGAATGTTTCGAACTCTAAATCAAATCTTAATCTTATGATATAATCATAGTAGTTCTGATTGGATTGTGTAAAGTTGGAGAGTTGTAAAAACGATTTATAAATTTTGTAATACATGGAGTAAACGTTGTTAGGTCGGTTTCCATGGACTGGAATTTCTTTGGTAATTTCATCGATACAGCGTGATATTTCTCCTTTGAAATCTTCAATAGAGATACACTTTGGTTGGTACATCTTGATTAGTTGTTCGATGGTAAGAGTATCTTTTTGAATACCATCGTTCCATGACACTATTTCGCTATCGGGGTACCATGTTTCAATAAATACATCAGGCGAATATTTTTGTAATATGAATTTATCGACACTGGGAAAGCAATATCGCGCATTTCTAATTTGACCGGATAATATTACAGCCACTCTCATTAGGGCATTAGATAGTCACTGCATATTCCCACACAACTGTAATTTTTTGATTTCCAATCGGGTCTGAGATCAACGAAGATTGTCGAATTGTTGCTGGGTATTACGGTAGGAAAGCTCCATATGTAACCCCCTGACGTTATTGAACATAAATCGTTTTCATGCCAAAAACAGTGAATTTTTTTGTTTGAAATCATTCGGTTTAATGCAGCTAAATTCTTAGCATGACACCATAGACGATTATTCTCTAAGAATTTTTCGCTAATCGGATAATTAGGAAAGTCGTGACCGAGGTAAAAGCCGTTTTCATACCAAACATCGATTTCACAATCAAATCCAAGATCACAAACTTTTAATATTTGTGCGGGAGTATTTTCTATTTCACTACTTGGACCATTTAAATTTCCTCGATGTGATATGAGTTTCATAGCAAAACATTACAATTAGACGCTTAATTACTTTTGACTTAGAAAAGTATTTAAATCTTCAGGTGTTCCTAGGCCGTACATTTTATTAATATGAAAAGTGGTAATTTTAGATAAATCTTTAACTGCTTCGTTGAATACTGGGCAAACATAGAATTCATTGTTAACTCTAATGTTTTTCGAAATCATACTTTCGGCGTATTTGACATAATCTGAGCCGTGTTTCCAGTAATAGATACCTGCTGTCGCAATATCTGAAATCGGGTTTTTCTCTGCAACTTGAATGACGTTCAAATTATTATTAAGTTTTACAAAGGACCACTTGGGGTGTGTTGAGGTAAATGTCACAATCCCGGCATCACAGGCTGACTCCTGCATTTTATAGAAGAATTCGGAAGAATCCCATTCTAAAAATTGATCCGAGTTCGCAATTAATAGTGGATTATTATTATCAATATATTCTTTAGCCAGCAATGTAGTGCATGCTGCTCCTTCAGTGATTCCATTTACTTCCACTATCTTACAATTGGGTGCAATAATGTTAAGGAGTGAATCTAAATTATATTTTTTTCTGTGTTCTGCCTGTACGATAAAAATAAAATTTGCATCAACTGAAAGATTATCGACAACCACTTGAATCATGGGCTTGCCTAGTACGTCAATGAGCGGCTTGGGGAAAGTGTATCCTGCTTTTTCAAAGCGTGATCCTGCGCCTGCCATCGGAATAAGAACATTCAGTTTATCATTTTTCCATTTGTTTTTCATGTTAGGTATTTTTTTATAGGTGATTTTATTAATCTCGTTAATAATAAATTCAAAGTTGGTGTCTTGAGGTGATTGTACTCTTATAACATTAGCTGTGCTCCTCTGCGCTGCTAGTAGTCCGATGGGTGAATCTTCAATGATAATCGTCTCATCTGGTAGCACGCCAAGTGAGGCCATAGTATTCCAGTACATTTCTGGGTGTGGCTTACTATTTTTAACATCCTCATTTGAGGTTATAAGATCAAAAAAATTATGGATTTTTAACTTTTCTAAAACCTTGTGAACCGATTGACGAATGCTATTAGAGCAACAGGCGATTTTATATCCGTGATCTTTTAATGATGATATACATCTAAAGATATCAGGATTAAACTTAGATTCCTCCATGAGAGTCATCGTGTTTTTTTGTTTAAGTTGCCAAATACGCTTATGGTCAGCTACAGGTAAGCCATTGTCGGCAGATAGAATCTCTAATTTTTTGGAAGTTTTTAGGCCATCAAACTTCGTAACATGGGTATCCCAACTTATCTTGTATTTGTCTTCTAAAGCTAGATTTAGTGCCTCAAAATGTAATTGTTTAGTCTCAATAAGAACCCCGTCTAAATCAAAAATAATTAACTTTATTTTTTGGTGTTCCATTAAGTTGGCTTTTGGAATTTGATGCTTAAATCAGTATTCGTTAATCGAGATAACCACAATACAATAAATTTTGCATTTAAATATTCAAATTTTATCGTAATACTGTACTTAGCATGCAGAATAATTAACCAAAACTATGAAGTTATTTTTATTCTCTTTAGTTATGATGTCGGTTGGGCTTGTGGCTGCTGAGGTCACGGCTCCCGCGGCATCACCTGTGGCTATGACGTCGACCTATTATGGTTATCGTCCAGGTGCCTTAGAGAAGACAAAGGCATTGATTGCGCAGGGCGACAAAGAGGCGGTCGCGATTTTAAAAAGCTCACTTAAAGAAGCTGATAAAATGTTGGATGATAAGGTCCTCACCGTGACCGACAAAAAAATCGCCGGACCGAGTGGCGATATTCATGACTATGTCAGCTTGGCGCCCTATTATTGGCCGAATCCTAAAACCACTGATGGATTACCTTATATCCGTAAAGATGGTCAGGTGAATCCAGAGAGCAAGGATTCTGATTTCACCGATGATACGAGAGTATTGGCTTTAGCTCGTCGGATGAAGACGTTGGGTCTGGCTTACTATTTTACGGGTGACGAAAAATATGGTGCGAAGGCAGTGGAACAGATTCGCGTTTGGTTCGTGGATGAAAAAACTAAAATGAATCCGCACATGAAGTTTTCACAAGGTGTGCGAGGTGAGTCGACCGGTCGCGGTACTGGCATGATGGATGGTCGTCATATTTCCATGGCGGCAGATGCGACAGCTCTGATTGTGAATTCAAAGGCCTGGAAATCGGGTGAGCGTGAAGCAGCCGAAGTTTGGTTTAGAACATTTTTTGAATGGATGTTGAAGGGTGAATTAGGAAAAGAGGAAGGTGAGTCTAAGAATAATCACGGCTCACACTATGATGCACAAATTGTGCGATGGGCACTGCATGTGGGTCAGGTCGATGTAGCGAGACAAGTTTTAGAACGAGCTAAAGAAAAGCGTATCGCGTTCCAGATTGAGCCGGACGGCAAGCAACCACTCGAGTTGGCTCGCACGAATAGTCTGACTTATTCCCAGTTTAATATTAAAGCGCTCACTAGTTTAGCGATTATGGGTGAGTACGTCGGGGTTGATTTATGGAATTACAAATCGAAGGACGGTCGCAGCATCGCGGCCGCAATGGATTATCTCCTACCTTATATCGATGTGCCCCGTAAGCCTTGGCCATATAAGCAGATTGTGCCTAAGAAGGCTGAAGTTCCTGAGATTTTAGCCGAGATGCGTATGGCATCGTCTATTTTAAAGAAGCCTGAATATGAGGCACTGGCTGCAAAGTATGATGATTTATCTACTATTTATAAAATGGAGTATTTATTGGGGCGCTGAAATTGAGGGGACGAATTGAGGGGACAAGTGGGCAAGGTGACACGGGGACAAGGGTAGATGCAGAGAGACAAGGACGCGACGCAGTCGCGCCCCTACCAATAGAGGCTGGTTGAAAACAAAATAATGTGGTAAATAAAAACCATGCGATACCTTTTGGCTTTATTTTTGTTGGCGACTCTCGGATGGGCAGGTGAGTCGGACAAAAAAATGAATGTCTTATTTATTGTATCAGATGATATGAATAATGATTTAGGCACGTATGGTCATCCTTTTGTGAAGTCGCCGAATCTGGACAAATTAGCATCGCGCGGTGTGCAATTTGATCGGGCCTATTGTCAGTTTCCTTGGTGTGCCCCGAGTCGGGCATCGTTTATGACTGGGCTACGTCCAGATACCACGAAGGTCATGGATTTAACTTATCATTTTCGTCAGGGCCTTCCCAATGTCGTCACCTTGCCGCAGGCGTTCATGAAAGCAGGATATTTCGCAGCCCGCGTTGGAAAAATTTACCATTATGGAAATCCGGGAGATATCGGTACCAGTGGTGCGGATGATCCCGCTTCGTGGAATCAAGTTGTGAATCCAGCCGGTCGCGATAAGACAGCTTTAGAAAGTGATATTTTAGTTTATCCGCCCACGACCGGGCTCGGTTCATCGATGTCGCTTCTCGCTGATCGAACAGGAAAAGATGAGGAACACACGGATGGTAAGGTGGCGACGGAAGCCATTAAGTTAATGGAATCGAACAAGGATAAGCCTTTCTTTTTAGCAGTAGGATTTTACAAGCCACACTGTCCATGGGTAGCTCCACAGAAGTGGTTTGAACTGTATTCAATAGAGCAAGAGGCATTACCTCCGATTGCGCCGAATTGGAAATCAACAGTACCTGCGGCTGCTTATGATACTGGAGTGGAGTGGCCGTATCGCGGTGTGACGCCTACGCAGGCGCAGGAATGTCGACGCGCCTATCATGCGACTATCTCGTATGTGGATTCGCA
The DNA here is from genome assembly GCA_037129735.1 of Opitutia bacterium. Classification (GTDB taxonomy): domain Bacteria; phylum Verrucomicrobiota; class Verrucomicrobiia; order Opitutales; family UBA953; genus UBA953. Next base: position 5,167 of record JBAXUJ010000077.1, read on the forward strand.
GATTGGTCGAGTGGTTGAAGCATTAGATCGTTTGGGATTAGCGAAAAATACCATTATCGTTTTCATCAGTGATCACGGATATCATTTGGGTGAGCATGGTCTTTGGATGAAGCAGACCTGTTTTGAAGAGGCAGCACGCATCCCACTTTTTATTGTGGATCCAAGAGCTTCAGCGAATGGCAAGATTTCTAAACGCACAGTGGAGTTGGTTGATTTATACCCAACCTTGACGGATTTAGCCGGAGTGAAACCGCCAGTGGGATTAGAGGGGGTAAGCTTACGTCCGTTACTCGATAATGCCGAAGCTCAGTGGAGCCGTGCGGCTTACACTCAGACCGTCACCAAAGGTAAGGACAAGGTACAGGGTTATAGCGTAAGAACTGAACGTTGGAGATTTACTGAGTGGCAGAATGGAGAGAAGGGAATGGAGCTGTATGATCACGATGCCGATCCTCAGGAATTAAAGAATTTAGCGAGTGATTCGGCCTATGCTTCCACGATTGCTGAGTTAAAGGCGCTTAGTAAGAAAATGCACCCCGCGATGGTTGCTCCTGGCAAAGCGGAAAAGAAGTCAGGCGAAGGCAAGAAGGGTGAATGAGTGCTAAACCAAATCTTGATTAAATCTTTTAGAATTTTATTAGTTTAGTATGGCAG
>JBAXUJ010000078.1:0-5785 GCA_037129735.1 Opitutia bacterium
TCCGCTGGTGGCCGGACGGGGACTTGAACCCCGAACCAATTGATTAAGAGTCAACTGCTCTACCATTGAGCTATCCGGCCAATCAGCGGAAAATTAAGAGAGTGTTGTAGGGAGTTTTTTTCAAGCGAATAAAACCCGTTAGAAACCCTAGTTTTGTTCGAAGTGGCCGGACGGGGACTCGAACCCCGAACCAATTGATTAAAAGTCAACTGCTCTACCATTGAGCTATCCGGCCTAACGAACCCCTTTAACAAAGAGGGATAATCGTAATTGGTAAAGAAATAAATCGCCTTAGCGGTGTCCACGCTGTCTGACGGCCTCAAAGAGGCAAACCCCAGCAGACACTGATACATTAAGGCAGGGGACCGCTCCGAGCATCGGAATCCGTATCAGGAAATCACAGGTCACGGCGGTTAGATGCCTAATCCCGTCGCCCTCAGCACCCATGACGATAGCCAGCGGCCCAGTGAGCTTGGCAGCATAGAGTGATTGGCTGGTTTTGTGGTCGCTGGTGCCGGCGATCCAAACTCCGCCATCTTTTAATTTAACGAGAGCATTCCTCAAATTACCTGCCTGAACAATCGGAAGGCTTTCAGCGGCACCCACGGCTACTTTGCGTACGGTCTCGTTGACGGGTGCAGAATTCTTTTTGGTGATAATGACGAAAGCACAACCTGCACATTCGGCTGAACGGATACAGGCGCCAAGATTGTGAGGATCCTGAACACCATCTAATATTAAAATAAGTGGATCAGGATTATCTTTGAGGAGGTCGGGGATATCGTTCTCGTTATACAGTTTGAGCGGACGGTTTAAGTCAGCATGTCGAGGAGCGCGATCGTCGGACCGAGGCATTTTACTTGCGGGCGAGTTTGTTGCGTTGGTGGAGGGCTTCCGCGATTTGAATCGCGTTTAAAGCCGCACCTTTCCAGAGCTGGTCGCCACTGACCCAAAGGGAAAGACCATTATCAAAGAGGGAATCTTTGCGAATACGTCCCACGCCACACTTTTCTTTTCCGGCATAATCTAAAGGCATGGGGTAAACTTTCTTCGCTGGTTCATCGCAGACTTCAGATCCTGGGAATTCCGAGATTACTTTGCGTGCGATGGCGACATCTACCGGTTTTTCAAATTCGGCACTGATTGCGATGGAGTGAGCGCGGAAAACGGGTACGCGTACGCAGGTCGTTGAAACTTTGAGGTTAGGAAGGTTCATGATTTTGCGACCTTCGTTAAGCATCTTCATTTCTTCTTTGGTGTATCCGTCTTCTTGGAACGAATCCACCTGAGGAATTAAATTAAAGGCGATGGTGTGTGGGTAAACTTTAGGCGGGGAAACTTCACCCTTAGCCCAGGCACGCACTTGAGTGTCGAGTTCGCGCATTGCTTCAGCGCCCGTGCCTGAAACGGCTTGATAGGTTGAAGCAAAGAAACGTTTCAGACCAAAGGCTTTGTGGAGTGGGTAGAGTCCCATCAAAGCGATGGCAGTGGAACAGTTAGGATTTGCGATAATACCTTTATGGTTTTCGAGGGCATCCGCATTAATTTCAGGGACCACCAGTGGGACATCGGGATACATCCGGAAGGCTGAGCTATTATCGATGACGATAACGCCGCGCTTAACGGCTTCAGGGGCGAGAGCCAGAGACACGGAACCACCTGCACTAAAAATGGCAAAATCTAGACCCTCAAAGGCTTCAGGCTTGGCTTCTTGCACGGTCCAATCCTTGCCACCATAACTGATCTTGGATCCAGCCGAGCGGGCCGATGCTAGGGGGCGAAGTTCCTTTACGGGAAAATTTCTTTTCGCCATAAGTGAGAGCAATTCTTGACCGACTGCGCCAGTCACGCCCACGATGCCTATACGATATGACATGTTTTGATAAATCTTTGGTTTTGAAAGAGGAGTTGGCCGAGCGCCTAAAGGTACTGGGACTTCCTATGGGAAAAGAATGCTTGGTTGTGTCGATTGACCAGCAAAAACTTTGGCATTTTAATCAAAACAACTGTGTAGACTATAGTATTAGCACAGCCAGGGCAGGTAAGGGCTGTGTGAAGGACTCTTTGCAGACACCCACAGGCCTACATCGAATTGCAGAAAAAATCGGGTCAGACGCACCCGTGGGTATGATCTTCAAGGCACGAAAACCCACCGGAGAAATTTGGAATAATCGTCCCACGACCGAAGATAACTTAATCACGAGTCGGATTTTATGGCTCGAGGGATTAGAAAAAGGATTCAATCAAGGCGTAGACTCTTCCGGCAAAGTCGTAGATACGAAAGAACGCTACGTTTATATTCACGGAACTAATCAGCACGAAAAATTAGGGACTCCGAATAGTCACGGCTGTGTTTTATTATCTGATAAAGATATTATAAAACTTTTTGAATCCGTTGAAGTGGGCACCTACGTTTATCTCAGCTAAACTATTCTTCAGGCTGAGTATTCTTAGAGTTGATCCACTCTTTAATCATGGCTTGAGCTACGGGACCTGCGGTCAATCCGCCCCAAGTGTTAGTATCAACCTGACCTTCCACTAAAACGGCAAAAGCGACCTGTGGATTTTTGACGGGCGCATAACCAATAATCCAAGCTAGGTGAGCTTTTTGTCCCGATTTGAAATATTCAGCGGTCCCTGTTTTGGCTGCGAATTGGAATCCAGGGATTTGTATCGAACGTGCGGTACCTTCAGTGACACAACGAATCATACCAGAACGAATGGCATTTAATTGATTTCGGTTTAGTCCAATCGGTCTAGAATCTTGGTGATAAGGAATTCTCGTCGGATCATGGAAAATCGTGGGTGTAGTGCGTGTTTCGCCCCGCGCGATGGACGCGGCAAAGCAGGCCATGTGTAATGGTGTGGTTAGGATTAGTCCCTGTCCGATTGAACAATTCGCAGTGTCACCGCTGGTCCAATTACCTTGTCCAATGCTTTGTTTGTAGTCGGAATCTGGCACAACCATTTTTCGTGCCGGTGATGGGAGTTCAAACTGGCTGGTATTTTCAGCACCCATAACTCCTGGGTTAGCTTTGAGTAATACTTTGTCTAAACCGAATCGTCGGGCTTCTTGCGCAAGTAAATCAGGTCCAACCATCAAGCCTACGCGGTAGTTCCAGACGTTGCATGAGATAGCCAACATTTTTTCAACATCTACCTGTCCAAATCCATAAGGTTCGTGTTCGGGGAAGTCACGATTTCCGACTCTCAAGCTTGGACCACAATCTAAAATATCATCGTAATCAATTTTTCCACTACGCATCCCAGCAATCGCTGTAATAATTTTAAAAGTGGATCCTGGAGCATAAAGTCCTTGGGTAGCACGATTCATCCAACCGCCTTGCTCTTGGATTTCATCGAAGTATTTATTGGTTACTTTGCTCGCGAGACGATTCGGGTTATAACTGGGCTGGCTGGCTATAGCTAAAATCTCGCCCGTATTTACATCTAGCATTACAGCTGCGCCAGGTAATGGATTACCGACAGTATCTTTGATAGAGTCTAAGGCTTTTTCGGCCGAGACTTGTATATTAGCGTCTAGTGATAGGCTGATAATACCCCCTGTTCTAGAAGGGTAACTTTCTAAAAGTTCTCGTTTGTAACCTGCAGAAGTTTTTGTCCAGCGCTCCCAGCCACTGGAGCCTCGGAGAGTATAATCATGTGTTTGCTCAATTCCCTCAGCACCCACTTTACCGGTATATTTGGATTTGCTCAGTTTCTTGAAGGAAATTTCGAAGTTTGCATCAAAATCTTCGGGTAACTGATTCGTGTCCTTAACGTAGCCGAGGGTGTGACACGCCAAAGAACCAAAAGGGTAGGAGCGTATCATGTCTGACTCGATGGTGATAGGTCCATCGACCGGGAATTGCTCAATAAATCGCGCAATCGAGCGATCGGCTTCTTCGTCTGAAATTTGATTTCTTAAATCAGGAAAAGTTAAATCAGAAATGAGCGTGAATTTTAAAATTCTGGTATCGCGCATGTGTCTAACTAGGGCTGAGACATTCACTGTGCGCTCGGGACTATTGGCTAGAAACTTTACTTTCTTTTTTTCGGAAGGAGATTTATTTTGATTACTTGCATCGATCACAAACCAGATTTTTTTGAGCCATCGATTGAGAACGTTGACGCGTGCCTCTTGGTGTAGGCTTTCGTAATTAATTCTGTTGTTATTATCCTTAGCTTTTTCGGCCTTAACTAAGGATTTGTACTCTTTATCAATTTCGCCCTCTAGGCTTAATAAATTGGCTTTCACGCTCCAACGAACTCGATTTTCGACCAGGGTTACTCCATTCCGATCTACGATTTCGCCTCGTGTGGGTGGTCGCCAGACAATCACTTCACTTTGCGAGTTGGCTTGGTCGATAAGGTCTTTGGACTGAATGAGCTGACGGTAAAATAATCCGCAGAAGATATAAATAAATCCAACGGCAAAGATGGTAAAAATGATGTACATCCGCCAGGGTGTAATGGGCGCAGACGGTACAGATACTTTATTAAGAGTATCGTCCGGACTCATAATAAATCCTGTGCACTGGGCACTCCAATTAAATCCATGATCCAATTCTGTGTCGTCGAAAGCGGGATGATAACTAGTAAGCCCATTAAGCCCGAGAGCGTGGCTTGAATAGAAGCCTGATAAATGATGTTATAGATATCAGTGGACGCTTGAGACTGATAAGCTGCAGCACTGAACCAGATAATGGCCACGCAGGCATTAATCACTACTGCCGCTTGCACCGTTGCTAACGTGGTGCGCAAATAAGAGCGATAGTTACCGAGTAAGATGGCGAGAGCGACGAGCGAGATGGCCACGCTGCCAGGCGGTATCGGACGGTAGGCTTCAAACATGAAGCCGACACAGCCTGCAAATAAAACAGCCTGCCAACGCTTTAACCTCCGACAAGGGGCAATTAGAGCGGCACCGGTGATAAAATAATTAAGACCCGAACTTGCTAAGGTGCTGGAGACTAGATCAGCGACAAACAGCCAAGGGTAGCTCGCAAGAATCAGAAAAAACCAAGCCCATGGTATGCTCATTTAAATTCCTCCAACTTGATTTTCTCTGAAGGGGCCAAAAGAATTTCGTTGGCCGTGGGGTATTGAGGAACGAGGACCGAAACTTCTTCAATCATGTTTAAATCTTTGGCCGGATTCAAATCTGCGACTCTGTAGTTATCATCACTGCTCATACGAATACTGCCATCGACTTCACCAAGAATTAAACCCGACGGAAAAACGCCTCCTAATCCAGTAGTCAAAACTTTGATGGGTTGACCGGTGGGTGGATTATAATCGATTGGAATCGCTGTGACTTTCGCTTTGCTCGGCGAAAGTGAGTTAGCGGCATCACCGCGCACATAAACGATTCGTCGCTTTTCATCACCGATTAAAAATGCCGTACAACGAAAGGTCGGACTCGTTACTAGATCCACTTCACTCACATTTAAATGCACGGCAGAAACGCGTCCAATGACTCGATCGCTGAACACTACAGGACTGCCTGGACGGATGCCATCGTTGCGACCTTTGCGTATGATAATTTTCTGCCACCACGACGAGCTGTCGCGTGAAATGACGCGAGCCACGACCGTGAAAAATTCAGAATTGCTCGTATAGCGTGCGTTCTCACGTAGGCGGGCATTTTCTCGACGAATATCATCCATCGAATGAATACGTAGTTCTAACGCGGCATTAATGCGCGCAAGATCTTTCGAAGCCGAAATAAGTTCTTCGTTGCTACGACTTTTTAATTCCCAGTAACGAGCAAGGTCGCTTCCTT
>JBAXUJ010000079.1:0-5520 GCA_037129735.1 Opitutia bacterium
GCACTCTTCCTGCTCTCGAGCTCTGGAAGAAAATGTTGGGTATGATTTTCGAAACCGGCCATCCATGGATGACCTTCAAAGATCCTTGTAACGTACGTTCTCCTCAGGATCACGTGGGTGTCATTCACTCCTCAAATCTTTGTACCGAAATCACCCTTAACACCAGTGCTGATGAAACTGCGGTCTGTAACTTAGGTTCAGTCGTATTAGATTCACACTTAGATGCGGATGGTAATATCGACCACGCCCGCCTGGCTGAAACCGTCCGCGTGGCCGTTCGTGCACTCGATAACGTCATCGATATCAACTTCTATCCGACCAAGGCCGCTGAAGTTTCCAACATCCGTCACCGTCCAATCGGTCTCGGCGTGATGGGTCTACAAGACTGTCTCTACCGTCGTGACACTTCGTTCGCATCGGACGCAGCGCTTGAGTTCAATGACGAAATCATGGAAGCCGTAGCTTACTACGCTTACGAAACTTCGTCTGATCTCGCTGCTGAGCGCGGTGCCTACAGCACTTACAAAGGTTCCAAGTGGGATCGCGGTTTACTTCCCCAAGACACCGTTGACGTGCTTGAAGCTGAACGCGGTGAGCCAATCGAAGTGAAGCGTGGTGGTCGCATGGATTGGACCTCGGTTCGCGCGAAGATTAAGAAACAAGGTATGCGCAATTCCAACGTTCTCGCGATTGCTCCTACTGCTACGATTTCAAATATCGTCGGCAGCTCACCTTGCATCGAGCCTACTTATAAGAATCTCTTCGTTAAGAGTAATCTCTCCGGTGACTTCATTGAATTAAATTCATCGCTCGTACGCGACCTCAAGAAACTCGGTCTCTGGAATCAGAACATGGTAGAGCAACTCAAGTACTACGACGGTGAGCTGAAGGACATCCCAGAGATTCCTGATAATCTTCGTCTGAAGTACATGACCGCGTTCGTCATTCCTTATAAGTGGATTATCGATGCTGCTGCGCGCCGCCAAAAGTGGATCGACCAAGCACAGTCACTCAACCTCTTCTTACCTGCAGCAGATCTCAAAGAGCTGTCGCACATGTATCAGTACGCCTGGCGCACTGGTCTTAAGACGACTTATTATCTCCGCACCCTCGGCGCATCTAACATCGAGAAGGCAACTTCATCGATGGAAGGTAAGACCAAGATGGAGAAGAAAGAGTTCACTGCTGAAGAGAAGAACGCATGCTCCATTGAAGCGATGCGCAATGGCGGTACCTGCGAAGCTTGTCAGTAGCGTCGAAAATGGTCCCAATAAAAAGGCGTCTTCGGACGCCTTTTTTGTGTCTGCATTTTCGACGAGGGGACAAGTGGGCAAGGTGACACGGGGACATGGGGAATTCATGTATACCTCTAATTTGTTTTATTATTTGGTAGGGGCGCGACTGCGTCGCGTCCATTACATCTCCCCTTGTCACCATGCCCATTTGCCAACTTGTCCCCTGATTATGAGGTATCAACCTTAGGTTTTACGGATTGGTTCGTTTAATAATAGAGCCGATGGTATCGCGTGCCTTCTTTTATTAACCAAAAGAGAAACCCCGGCTCCTATCTGCTAGAAATAACAGAGGAAGGGCTTCCGGGGTCAACAGATTGAATTTCCTAGCAGAAAATATTTTGGCAAGTAGAAATATGAAAATCCTAGAAAAAATTCAGCAAGCCCTAACCGAAGATCGATTGCTAGCCTATGGACAGGATGGTGCCGATTTACAACTAGTCCTCGCTCGATACCTTTGGAACTTGGCGATTTGTGAAAGCCTGTACACTCCTTTGCAATTGGCTGAAGTGTCTTTGCGTAACTCAATTCACTTGAATTTGACCGAGCAATTTGGAAAGCGGGATTGGTATGAAGATATCTACTTACTTACATCGTGGCAGAATGATCAATTAACCCTGGCTAAACAAAAAATGAAGAAAAACGGAAAATCAATAACCACAGGTGAAATTATTACAGAATTAAGTTTGGGCTTCTGGACTGGATTTTTTAATAAAGTACATGTGCGAAGCGGCTTAGGGCATTCGCTTGCTGCTCACGTTTTTCCTTACGCGCCGCGGCGCAAGAAGGATTTGCGTAAAATAGACTATAGGTGGAAGCGTATCAGAGATTTGCGAAACCGTGTTTTTCATCATGAAAGAATAATACATTGGAAGGATTTAGACTTACAATATGAGGCAATTATCGAGGTGATAGGTTGGATTAGTCCAGAAATGCATTTGATGTCAGAACGGCTGGGGCGATTTAAATCGATACGTAGTCAGGGTTTAGGTCCTTGGGTTGAAATAGTGCGCCAAATATCTGAAAATCATATTAGAAACGATTTATCATCCTAATTAATAGGTCATACATCTCCCCTTGTCCCCGTGTCACCTTGCCCACTTGTCCCCTTAACATAGTTTATTTAGCGTAAGGTTGACCTTCCCAGCTATCCTGACGGAAGAGCTCCCGAGAGCTCTTGTCACCGGAAAGGAACCTTTCTCGCGAGCCTTGCGACTCACAAAAACGATTTTGGTATAGTGAAGGAGTGAATCAAGGAAAATTCAACAGGGTCTACGCCTTATGCGTGTAAACTGACTAGGTAAGGGTGCGACTGCATTGCGTCCTAATTCATAGTTTATGCATCTCCCCTTGTCACCGTGTCACCTTGCCCACTCGCCCACTCAATTTGTTCACCTTGCAAACTAACTCAGCCTGAGGTTTATATTTATCCATGGGTAACAAAATCCAAACACTCGCTGGTGAAGTTCACGTGCTGACACGCGACGAGTCGTTTGCTGAGTTGGCGAATTTAATTAATCAACTCGCGAGCAAGGGCAGGGCGAGTGTGGGCCTGAGCGGTGGATCTACCCCCAAAGCTTTTTATGCCTGGGCGGTAAAAACAAACGTACTTTCAGCTGAAGCCATTGCACGGATTGATTGGCATGTGAGTGATGAGCGTTGTGTGCCCTTAGATTCCGATGATTCAAACTTTGGTCATGCTCAGCGTGGACTTCTCAATCCTTTAAAAGTCTCCGCAAAAAATTATCATCCCTGGCCGGTGGATAAGTCACCCGCCGAGGCAGCCAGAATTTACAATCAAACCTGGAAAGACCAGTCTCCGCAGAAGACCTTTGATCTCTGTGTGCTGGGCTTAGGAGACGATAGCCACATTGCCTCACTCTGGCCTCAATGCCCGCTGATAGGGGCCAAGTCAGAGCGTTTTACCGCTACCGAGTGGCCTGGCAGGGGCTGGCGTCTAACCATCACCGAGGCGGGCTTGGCAGAGTGTGGAAAGATTATCGTGCTCGTGAATGGTAAGGCGAAGGCACAAGCCCTAGCAGCCGTTTGTTCCGGTGAATATGACCCTAAGCAACACCCAGGTCAGACTCTTCGCGCATTAAGTAAACGCGTAGTCTGGCTAGTTGATGCGGAAGCGGCGAGCGAACTGAAGTAACTTACTGCGCGTCCTTTTTAGGCTTAGTGCTTTTGCTAGTCGTATCTTCGGGGGGAGTGCCACTGCTTTCTGACGACTTCGCAGGTGTCGTATCGATATCCATGAGACAGCGGATATCGTATTTATTTAAACCTTGAGTAGGTACTACAAAATAGATCGTACGCATACTTTCACTAAAAACGATTTTTGTGGATACGATTTGTTCTTCGGTTCCATTAGGCTCGGTAGCTTTTATTCCAATCTCAGCAATTGTTCGTTTAGTGAAAAGTTTGGGTGATTTTCCAAAGCTACCAGGCATCACTACGAAATTATTCTCATCAACCGTACATGCAATTTTAGAACGCGTGAAATTAACGGCGATGAATGAACCATAGGGAAAGCCACGTGCACTAAAATCAAACACACGGGCACCAGCAATATTCTTTTGTTGATTAGGAACAAGTAAAATACCCACATCGCGAGACTCGGTCTGGGTTAAGTTAATGGAAGAATAAATTTCGTAGGATTCCTTGGGGCGTCCGCTATTATCTTTTTCCTCGGAAATTATTTTTTTCAAGAGATCAACTTTCTCTTCGCAGTTGAGTGCCACACCAGGAGACATGGACATGTTTCGTGGGGAAACTGAAATGTATTTATTGCCCGAGAGGACATACAGATCGGGCACACTGTTTGGCATCTCCCACCAAGCAAAGCGCAGGTTGTAATTTTTTTCCTCCTTAGCTGCTTTTTTATTATTCTGGGTGGGTGCCTTCTCCTCTTTATTCGCCGCATTGGCAGCGTATCCGAAGGAGGTAAGCCCGATGAGTGCGAGCAGTAAAAAACGAAGAGAGCGCATGATTAAATTTCTTGAGGATTGAGCCAGCGAAGTGAAATGGTGTTGAAACGACGGCCCAGAATTCGATTTAAGTTAATTAACTGATTCTTGTTAGTATCAGCCGAAGTGTTTCGCTTATAGTGATCGGTCGTCGGCTTGGTTTCGTAGTCAGAGTATTTGCTGTTAATATTATTACGGTAGAATTGAGCACGAATATTAGGCTCTTCGTTGGCGAGGGCGATGTAGTCGGTTGAGCGTTGAGCCACCACTTCAACCCAAGCTTTGCCGATGGATTGCCCGTTATTGTCGTAGGCTTCACCGTAAGCACGGATGACGAAGGTGTCGGAACGTGCGGTAAGATTAGGTCCTATAGAATTGAGTACGTCCATCTGGGTCACGATTCCAGGAGCTCCCAGTGCAGACGTTACTTCAGTATCTTTATTTGTTTGGCTCATCGAACGCATCGACGGGAAGCGATCGTTTGCTTTAATCGGGAGATAAGGCGAACTGAGGGCCACGCCTTTTTCCGTTGCAAATATGCCTCCGCTATTTTTCAAGGCGCTACCATTAGTCGGTTGCCCACCTTGGATGTCTCCATTGATTTTCGCAGCATCAATAGCTGCTTGGAGTGCACCCTTGAGCCCAAAGTTATCGTCATTGACCAATCGACGGTTAATAAAATCACTGAGCGACATGAACGGGCCGCGTTTACGCACTTCTTTTACCACGGCGCCTGCAAGATCATCGATCTCTGCGTCGGTTAACTCGCGATAGTTGTTCCAAGGACTGGTCTTGCCGTCGTTTCCACCGAAGGCACGAGCGAAGCGAGTGAGCGGTGTACCATCCGCTTGGGCTGATCCTTCTGGAAGTTTTTGTTTACGCAATGAGGCGAGAATCGCTTTCCATGCAGCCTTAGAAGTGGAGTTCACATTGAATCCGCCATCGTAGAGTGAACGACGTCCTAAGAATGTAGGGTGAGGGAAGGTTAGGTAATCCGGGAAGATGGTATTTTGCATTCCGACTGTTGAGGCTGCCGTCATTGAAGGTGCAGATGGATCAGGACGATAGGCTACACGTTTATTCGCGAGCGGGTTATAGCCTTTATCAAGGGCTTCTTTAATTCCTTTGAAATTAGTGCTGTCGATACCAGTTACAGTACTATTCACTGATTTGTCTAAGCCGTCTTTCTGTGAACTTAAGATGGTTGCATCGGTAGGAAGATTTGGTCCCGATGGCCAATCGGTAGCAGGATTATCAGA
>JBAXUJ010000008.1:0-18745 GCA_037129735.1 Opitutia bacterium
AAACTTTAGCGTTAGGTCCACCGATGTAACGGTAGAGAGGCTGACCGAGGGCTTTCGATGAAGCGTGAGCAATCGCCATCGACACACCGAGGATCGCGTTCGCACCTAATTTCTTTTTGTTCTTCGTGCCATCGAGTTCAATCATCGCGCGATCGATACCGACTTGGTCCTGAGAATCTTGTCCGACAATCATCGGAGCGATTTCTTCGTTCACATTAGCAACGGCTTTTAAAACGCCTTTTCCATTGTAGCGTTTTTTAGGATCAACGCCTTTGGCAAATTCTTTAGCGCTCACGTCGGCATCACGGAGTTCGTGCGCCTCGTAAGTACCGGTCGACGCACCCGAAGGTACCGCGGCGCGACCGACCGCACCACAAGCGAGGTGCACATCGACTTCGATGGTAGGATTACCCCGAGAGTCTAAAATCTCACGGGCTTTAACATGGGTGATGGAGGTGCTGTTCATAGAAATAAATTAATCACCTATAGGGGTAGGGATAACAGGGGTATTAGTGCGAGAAAAAAGAAGAGGTTTTACTGAAAATCCCCATGTCCCCTTGTCACCGTGTCACCTTGTCCCCTCAATTTAATCAATAGGTAGAGGCGCGACTGTGTCGCGTCCACGCATCTCCCCTTGTCACCATGCCCACTTGCCAACTTATCCCCTAGACTCTAAGTGGTGGGAGTAGGCGGACTTGAACCGCCGACCTCCTGAATGTCAATCAGGCGCTCTAACCAACTGAGCTATACCCCCAAAACTTAGAAAAGTTAACAAAGATAGGCAATCGCTCGCTGGCAAGCCTTCAATGAACATCCCCCAAATATCGTGCCGACCCACCCTTGGCTTTCTGTGTAATAATTTTAGTCAAACCGGGTGGAGAAATGGGATGCTGGTCGATTTTGCTTAAAGGTATCCAAAGGAAACCGACCTGACGGCGATCCTGACCCTTACCCGCGCCAATCGAATCAAAGCTATCACACTTACAATAAAAGACAGTCTCGACCTGGTGAAAGTGCCCATGGATGCGATGCATGGAATGGTTTTTTCCAACGTACTCTCTTACATACGCGAGATCTTCGACGATGACATTCAATCCGAGTTCTTCATTCACTTCGCGCACCACAGTCGCCTGCAAAGTTTCGCCGTGGTTCTGCCCTCCTCCGGGTAAAACTAAAAATTCACCTTCATCACTTTTTATCCGGACGACTAATAATTCATCGTTACGCACAATGATCGCTCGAGCGGCTGTACGTACCCCAGAAGAATCTCGATGCGAAGATGAAGCCACGCCTGCCAGCCTAGGCAATAACCTGACTTAGAAAAGCCCAAAACTTTTTAACCTAAAAACTTGGGGTCGATTTCGTGATTTCCATGCACGGCCTTCACATCATCGAGCGCTTCTAAAGCTTCAATGAGCTCTAAAACTTTCTTCGCGATTTCCGCATCATTCACTGGCACTGGAATATTAGTAATATAAGCAATTTCACTCGATTCAGGCTTAAGGGTCTTCTCCTGCAAAGTCTTCGCCACGCTATCATAAGCGGAGATGGGACAAAGGACTTCGAAGTGATCGCCGTGATTAATAATATCATCCGCACCCGCCTCTAAAGCGATTTCCATCAATTTGTCTTCAGTGGTTTGATTCGCCCCAATTAAAAATTGTCCCTTGCGTTGAAAGCTATGCGAAACGGCACCCGTTTGTGCCATATTTCCGTTATTATCATTAAAGGCCTGACGAACCTCGGCAGCGGCGCGGTTTTTATTATCGGTCGTTACTTCCACAATTAAACCGACGCCACCCGGCGCATAACCTTCGTAAGTGATTTCATCATAAACGACGCCAGGAATTTCACCGGTGCCCTTTTGAATCGCACGCTTGATATTATCCGTCGGCATATTCGATGACCGAGCTTTATCCATCAAGGTGCGTAAACGCGCGTTGGTCTCGGGATTACCACCGCCGGAACGTGCTGCTAAAGTAATTTCTTTCGCCAACACGGAAAAAACTTTTCCGCGTTTTGCATCAATCACGGCTTTGTGCCGTTTCGTTGTATGCCACTTACTATGACCAGACATAAAAAATTAATTTTTAGATTTCTTTTTCTTGGGAGGGATGACTTCCACGGCAGCGGTGGTATTATTTTTATTCAATCCGACCTGAAGCATAGTCAATAAATTCTGTAAAGTCATGTAGAGCGACAGAGCCGCGGGTAAGGAATAACAGATGACCGGGAATAAGAATGCCATCGTGTACATGATGGTTTTTTGAGTATCATCCGCCGAAGGAGTCGGCGTCATGCGCATCGATAGCCACATGGTGATACCCATCAGAATAGGCAGTAAATTAACTCCGAAACTGCCGATATGGAAAAGTGTGTCCGGAGTAGAGAGATCGTGAATCCAGAGGAAAGATTCTAAGCGCAACTCTACGGTGGTTTGGAACGCGGTATAGAGTCCGAAGAAAACAGGAATCTGAATGAAGATCGGCAAGCAACCAGCGAAAGGATTAATTTTGTGCTCAGTGTAGAGCTTCATCATTTCCTTATTTAGCTTCTCGGAATCGTTTTTGTACTTCTCACGAATCTCTTCCATCGGACCTTTGAACTGCTGCATCTTCTGTGCCGTGCGCTGTTGAGCGGCCGTGAGTGGCCAAGTGATCAGTTTAATAATAACGGTGAGCAGAACAATCGCCCAACCCCAGGACCACGCACCTGACCAAGTCAGTAAAGAGTGAATGCCGCCCAAGCAGGCAAGGAGGAGTTTGCATATCGCACCGAATGAAATGAATCCGAGAATCTTGGAGAATTGTAAGACCGAAACTTGTTCATCAGGCAGAGCGGCTAAGCGTGCGTATTCTTTTGGACCGACAAAGAAGTCGCCTTCCGTGGTCACACTTAAATCAGCAGCAGGAACGCCTTCCCAATAGGCGAAAGCTTGGATACCTAATTCTTGGTTATCGAATTTTACAGGACGAGCAACCAACTCGGATCGTGCGCCGCGTTGCGTAGCCTCGACCCGAATAATCGAAGCGAAAAACTGATTACCCGAAGAAACCCAATTAAAGGGTTTACCCGTAGCAACCGCAGGGTGTTCGAGTTCTGCACGATGTGCACCGAGGCCAAAAAATCCACTGGAGTCCTTGAAAACATTGATTCCGACGTGAGTTAAATCTTCACCGTTATCAGCTAAGACTGATACAAATTGGTGAGCGACGTCACCTTGTGTGTAGTGCCAAGTTCCTGTTGAGTGCCAAACGCGCGTAGGCACCGCACCAGAAGCTTCTACTTTAGTTTGGAAACGAATCGAATAAGGTTCCACCCCTTCTTTATCAGCTACAGGTAAAGTATAAGTACGAGTAACTTTAGTACCATCTTCCAGCTTTCCTTGATAAACTACGGAAGTAGCACTGCTCGATACCAACTTAAATTCAGAGTAAACAGGCTCAACGCGATTGGTCACACGATTCGTCACACCCAGCGCCATTGCCGAGTCTTCATTGCTGGAATTAAATAAAATATTTTCTTTTTTAGAAAGATCAGCGGGCTGCTTCAGAAGTTCCGCTTTTTCTATCGCACCACCGCGTGAGGTAAAAGTGACCTTCAAATATCCATTATCGATTACCGTCTTCTGTGCATCAGCGATAGATTGAGCCGAAGAACTAAGATTGCTTGCTGCGGGAGCGGAGACAACAGGAGCCGCGGCGGCAGTCGCAACAGGCTTCTCGGAGGTTGCAGTCGGAGCGGGGGTGCTGGGTTTTGAAACAGCAAAAATAAACATCGCTGCTGCAATACATCCGACACCTAGAAATAAGTTTTTACGGTCCATAGAAATATACCCCTTTGGCTAGGGAACGGAGCCCACGGGTGCAAGGCACAAGGCAGAAAAATCTAAATTTTCCTGTATTTAGACTCTTTCTGGGCAGATTTTTAGGAACCAGGCTTTGTCGCTGGAATCTTAGCCAATTCGGGCGGCAATTGATCAGGCGGATAAGTTGGGAAAGTTAATTCTAATAAAGAAATAAACGGAGCCACAAATTGAGTCTGTCCACCCGATCGGTCCACCAAGCATGTGACGGCGACAGGTACAGCTTCATGCTTTTGGATAATTTCCAAACACTCTTGGACGCGTCCTCCACGCGTAACCACATCCTCGGCAATTAATACCCGCTCCCCTTTTTTAAAGGTGAAATTCCGACGTAGCACTAACTTATCGTTTTCTTTTTCTACAAAAATAAACCGTACGCCTAATTGGCGAGCGAGTTCTTGTCCGACGACCAGACCGCCCATCGCGGGAGCTAAAACCACATCACACGGATAATCTTTTAACTTAGGACGTAAAAGTTCAATCAATCGCGTTACCTTGTCCATATACTGACAAACCTGTGCGCATTGAAAAAAATGTCCGCTGTGCAATCCTGAACGAAGTACGAAGTGGCCATTGAGTAACGCACGCGATTCTCTAAAAATTTGTAAGACTTCGTCTTGGGTCGAACTCATATTCATAAATTAGTACGAATAAACCTCACGGGGCGAGACGATATCGGAAAATTTACACCAAAAAGAAACTCTCGCCCATTAACGGTGATTAACCTAATAACCACCCATGGAAAAAACTAAGTCCATTAAACAAACCCAGAATAGAATCATAATGATTATGGCTCTATTTTTAACATCTCTCGTTGGACTTTGGTTTTGGAGCTATAACACAAAACAAAAACCCCTCGGCGACATGGTTTGGATACCAGGAGGAGAATTCGATATGGGAACTTTAAATGCCGACAAAAACCACAAGGAAGAAGGCCCTGCCCATGCTGTCGTCGTGAATGGTTTCTGGATGGATACAACCGAAGTGACCAACGCGCAGTTTTCTCAGTTTGTTGAAGCTACTGGTTACGTTACAGACCCAGAAAAAGATTTTAGTGCAAAAGACTATCCCAACGCACCGCCCGAGTCACTCAAAGGTGGATCACTTATTTTCAAGCTATCACCAGGGGTAAATCCTTTCATGTGTGGAGCTAATGGCGAATTAGAGTGGTGGAAATTTACCCCGGGAGCAACCTGGCGCCATCCCCAAGGCCCCGGGTCTGATATTAAAGATAAAATGAATTATCCTGTAATCTGCATTACCTGGAAAGATGCTAAGGCTTATGCAGAGTGGGCAGGAAAAAGATTACCGACTGAAGCGGAATGGGAATTCGCTGCACGGGGTGGATTAAAGAATAAAAATTTTGTATGGGGTGACGAAGAAAAACCCAATGGAAAATATATGGCCAACTACTGGCAGGGAAATTTTCCGGGCAAGGATAACGGCGAAGATGGCTTTACCTCGATAGCTCCCGTAAAATCATTCCCGCCCAATGGATACGGGCTTTATGACATGTCCGGAAATGTCTGGGAAATGTGTGAAGACTGGTACAGTCCTGAATTTTATAATATTTCACCGAAAGATAATCCACTAGGACCAGCTGCTGGAACTTACGATCCGCGCTCCACAGGATTTACGGAACACGTGATGCGCGGTGGATCTTGGCTCTGTGACGAAGGCTACTGCTTCCGTTTCCGTCCCTCAGCACGCTCGGGAATAGATTCTATCAGCTCGACCAATCACGCCGGCTTTAGATGCGTGAAAGATAAAGCAGAAGTTGTTAAATAATTCTTAGTCTCGTTCCTGATAATCTAAATCTTTTCCGTAAGTCTCTTCCATTCCGTTCACAGCCAAGAACGCGAGTCCAAAGCAGAACACGCCCAAGAGCGCAGCAGCCAATTGACTGGAAACTTGGTACGATATCAGCGTACCAAAAGTGAACGACATTAAGACTAACGAACCGCGAACGAAATTAGGAACTGTGGTTGCCACGGTCGCACGTAAATTGGTGCCAAACTGCTCGGCTGCGATGGTAATAAAAATGGCCCAGTAGCCCATGCTTAAGCCCATAATAAATACTAAAGTATAAAACTGTGTAGCCGTCCAACCGTGTGAAAAGTAGAGGAAGGTAACCACGCAGCCGGCACTAAATATTAAAAAGCTCGTAACGATTTTCTTACGCGAGTTGAGCCACTGACTGGCCAATCCACTCGCTAAATCACCAAACGTTAAACCCAAATAAAACAAGGCTACCGCACGATTAGTCAGAACCTCTTTTATTTCAAATTGTGGAGCGAATACCCTTTCCGACTTCTGAACCAATATTCCAATCATATACCAGGTCGGTAAACCAATCGCGATACAGCGAATGTAACGCATGAATCGTGCTCGACTGGTAAATAGGGCAAAGAAATTGCCCCGTGCGACTACACCAGGGCCGTCCGAATTTTTTGATCGATGAAACATGCCCGACTCAGTGACCGACAGTCGCGTAAATAAAAGACAAAGTCCCAATCCCCCACCGATAAAATAATTGGTCTGCCAGGTGACCAATTCGGCAACGGTTCCTGCCACCACCGCACCCGAAACACCGACGGCGGCAATGAGTGCCGTACCGTAACCACGACGTTCTTTAGAAAGCACTTCAGAGACCAGAGCAATACAACCGCCCAACTCACCCGCTAAGCCAATTCCAGCAAAGAAACGACACGCGGAATAAATTTCGATGTTGGTCGCAAATCCATTGGCAATGTTCGCGAGTGAATAAAGAAGGATTGAACCGAACAACGTCGCCAGGCGTCCCATACGGTCAGCGAGAATTCCGAAAAATAATCCTCCGATCAACATGCCTAACATCTGCCAATTCATGGGGTCGGCATACCAAACAATATCGCCCTTAATATGAAAAGTATCCAAGCTGGCATTCTTCACCGCCATGCAAAGGGTGAGATCATAAATATCTACAAAGTAACCCAGAGCACCGACAATGACGACGGGCTGAAATAAATCCTGCCAAAGAGTGCGTTGTGACACAGGGGTGGATGTTTGCATAAATTATTCTTTAAGGCCGTGGAAGTTAGCCATGGAAATACCTGAAAGCATTGCCCCCGTCACGCCGAGAAATCCCTGATCCGTTCCAATGATAAAAAGATTTTCTAAATCCGTACGTCCGTCGCGACGTTTAATCGGTGAGCCATAAATAGCCCCATTGAGGTGACCGGTAAATTTACGTACCGTACGCGGCGTGAACACATCACTTGAAGTCAGTGCGGCATCATGTACCGAATCACTGACTGCGCTAAGATGATTACGAGCAACCCGGTTGAGTTGATTCAACCATACGGTTTTCTGAGCCAAGTACTCCTCTTCAGGCAAGCGACACCATGCATCGTGATTAGCTAGTGCCGTCACACGCAACCAACCTTCATCCAACTTTCGCTCAGTGCCGTAATTGTAATTATTGGGAATACAAATAACGCCTGACTTCGGATCGACTAAACTCTTCGGCGACTGGTAATTAAAACGCTCTTCATCACAGAAAAATATAATCGTTTCGTTCCACTTAAATTGAGAAAACTCTTCCGGCTTATAGGTCGCAATCGTTTCGAGATAACCTAATCGACCAATCTCATTTTGCGCCACTTGAGGGGAGCAATCAGATCTTAATCGCTGCGTCTCCACCGCACCCGCTGAAGAATAAATTTTGTCGGTGGTGACTTCGGTGCCATCATCTAAAATCAGTCCAACGGCGCGGGAGTTACGGACAATGATTTGCTTAACACCACACTTCATCCGGCGGTCCACTTGATGTTCCCGACAGCGATCCAAGAGCAGGCGAATGACTTGTCTTACCCCAATAAAGGGTCGAGCAAAGCCTTCTTTAAAGAGCGAACGCCACATGATGGCGAACTGCGAGACTTCGATATCGTTTTCCAATGCACTGCCATAAAAACAAGTCGGCAAAAGAAGCATATCGCGTAAAAGCGGATCCGAAATCTTTTCATCGAGTAATGCACGAGCGGAACCGCCGTTAGCCTCCAAAGCTGCTTCATCAATATTAGAAATATAATTATCGAGTGCGCGAAACTGATCGATGGCCTTGGGGAAAACCTTGGCCACATCATCCATCAAATCAGGAAAATGATTATTCACCCGTAACTGCTTGCCGCCCATTTTGATGAGCGAGCCAAGCTGTGGACAAAGATCTAATTCTTCACGCTTAATTCTAAGCTGACGGAGTAACTTGGTGAGGGGTGTGCCCTTGGCGCCTTCGGGTACCCAATTAGTGAGGGCGTGTAAGCCCACATCATATTTACGATTTCCACGTGCATAAAATGAATTCAGTCCACCCGCGGCATTATGCTTTTCTAATAACAGAACCTTTTGACCGAACATACTTAAGCGTACGGCAGTGGCGAGGCCTGACATTCCTGCTCCAATAATAACAGCGTCGTAATGAACGGGGGCAGAATCCACATATTTACATTTGAAAAGCCCAGCCAAGGGTCAAGCGACACCTTCGCTCAAACCTTACTAATTCTTAATAAATCATCGGCAGCCCGAAAAATTTGCTGAGCGGTGATCCGTCCCATCGCACGGTTCATGCGTGCATTGTAATCATTGATATCTTCGCCCTCGAACATCGTCGTATCAATTCGTACCGCACGACTTAATGTACCCCAGGGTCGTGAGCGGTTATAATTAGATGGGCCGTAAACTCCTAAAACAGGCACTTTGACGGCTGAAGCTAATTGGAGAATAGCTGAATCAGTACCCATAAACAATCGAGCCTCTTTGAGTAAAAGTGCGAGTTGCGGTAAGCTCAGTTGACCACGAGTCGAAAAAGCAGCGGGACCAATTAATCCACAGAGTGCGTCGGCCATGATGCGCTCTTCTGAGGCAGGTCCAGCGGACACGACCACGCGTTCAATTAAACCGGCGGCTAATAATTCACGCGTCGCTTGAGCCCATTTATCGATTTCTAAAATTTGTGAGGGTTGCGAAGCACCAGGATGAATCACTAAATATTTTTGTGGTTCAACGAGCAAGCCGTGTGAATCCATGCGCGAAGAGGCAAACCACATCGGTGGGACTTCAGCGGCAATATTAAAAATCTCTGAAAAGACGGCGTGATCGCGGGCGGCTTCATGCGGATCCACTAATAACCCTCGGACTTGCTGATGAAAAAATGGTGCTAAATAAAAGGGAGCCTTGCCCGCACAAATTCTACGTGTCGCTCCACTTAATGCCACTAAAGTATGAGCCATCCGATGAGAAGATAGCGCAATAGCGTAATCGAAATCTTGACGACGAAGATGCGAGACGAGAGCGGCAAACTGCGAGACTGTATTATTTAAATTATAGGTAACCGTTTCGGTGATAACCGGACAACCCTGCGTAGCCATTTCAGCGCCAGGCAATGTGATATAGGTAACATTGGCACCGGGGTGAACTTCTTTAATCGCACGCAGAGAAGCAGTAACGGCGAGCGCACCACGTAAGCCAGCGAACTTACAAATCAGTATCCGCATAATTAAGTTAAACCTTGCGACTGATTATCCCAAAGACGGCGGAAAAGTTCATTGGTTTTGTAAACTTCATCGCGCGATCCATCCGCAACGATACGTCCGCCGTCGAAGACTAAAATTCTATCCACATCACGAATCGTACTGAAGCGGTGGGCAACAATAAGAGTGGTGCGACCCGTCATTAATCGAGAAAGTGAATTCTGAATACTTCGCTCCGTTTCAGTATCGAGCGCCGAGGTAGCTTCATCTAAAATTAAAATCGGAGCGTCTTTCAAGAAAGCCCGAGCGATGGCAATACGTTGGCGCTGGCCGCCCGACAACTTACTACCGCGTTCGCCGACCATCGTATCGAAGCCCTGAGGTTGGGCATTGATGAAATCGAGTGCTCCCGCGAGGTGAGCTGCTTCGCGAATCTCTGCATCGGTAGCACCTGCTTTTCCGATGCGAATATTTTCCGCAATGGTCTCGTTAAACAGAATAGGCTCTTGTGAAACGAGCGCAATATTGGCCCGCAAATCGGCTTGTTTTACTTGGCGAACGTCGAGTCCGTCGATCAGTAAACTACCCTCTTGTGGATCGAAAAATCGTGGAACCAGATTCACAAACGTGCTTTTTCCTGCACCACTCGGTCCCACTAAAGCTACCGACTGTCCCGCGCGAATGCTGATGGTGACATTACTTAAAACCGTTTCTTTGCCGTAGGCAAAAGATAAATCCTTCATCGCAATCTCGCCTTTCACACGTCCGAGTGACTGGGCTTGAGGTGAATCAGCGACCTCGATGGTTGCATGAATAATTTCTTCTAAGCGAACTAAACCTGGTTCAGCCATGTGCAGACGATTGCTAACGAATCCGATTTTTTTGATCGGACCATAGGCCATATAAAATGCCGTGATGAGTGAGAGAAGTTCTTCAAATTTAAAACCAACTGACGCCCCCACACCGATGGCAATGGCGATACCACAAGCGGCAGAAATTTCGAGGAGCGGTGAAAGTACTTTTTCGTAACGCACTAATTTAGCCTGGATGCGTAAACCCTCGTGACTGGATTTAGCAAAACGAGCAGCCTCACGCTCTTGGAGTCCATAGGCTCGAACATCGCGTGCGGCTTGAAGATTTTCTACGGCGATTGAATTAAGGTCGGATGCCGAACTTAGTCCACTGCGTGCGCGTTTCTGAATCGCTAAACCAACACCACGAACCGCAAACACTGCAATGGGCACGACAGCCAAGCAGGCTAAAAATAAAACTCCGTTGGGTTTCGATAAACAAAGCCAGACGACATAACCCACCGCGAAGAGCATCGTGAGTGGTTGAATTAAGATATCGTTAGAAACATCAACCAAAACTAACCGCACCGAATTAGCGTCATTGATTACTCTTTGCAGTAAATCCCCCACAGGGATTTTTCCGAAAAATCCCAAATGCATTTTTTGCAATTTCTCAAAAACCGTACGACGAACCGATTCGACTACACGCAGTCCGGCTAAATTCAGGAAAAAACTTGAGCAAAATTCCGCGACGCCACGAATAATAAAAATGGCTGGGAGAAAGGCGACGGCGAAGGTAACGGCGTAATCTTTTGGTAAATAATACGATTTACCACCGAGCCATGAAGGCAGCACCACGAGCGGGGCTGCCCGTTGGACTTCATCGCCAAAAACGGTGGGTAAAACTTTACCGACCAGGAACGGCAATCCGATGGCATTGGTTGAGGCGTAAATCGCACCAAACAATAAGGCTAAAACTAATAGGGTGCGACTTCCCTTTAGATGTGGAATGTAAGTTCTGTAGCGGGCACTAAACACAGGGTTAGACTGAGCCAGAGGTCCGCCGGAGGAAATACCAAACTCACTTATTTACGTTTTGGGAAAAGGATTGAGGCAACGACTCCAGTAATCAGGGCCACACTAATAACCATCAATGAAACCTGGGTGGGGATGTGTATCTTCCCATCCGTAATAAAGGAGGCAGGCATCCAGCTCGTAACCATTCCCTCCGCCATACTCAATGTAGCAGCCCAAGGAAGTATCATTTTAATACCAATAAACACTAAAATAAAGGCGAGGGCTGGTTTAAGGAAACGGAAATACTCCATGAATCCGGAGATAGCAAAGTACATCGATCGCAGGCCCATGATTGCAAAAATATTAGAAGTGAAGGCAATGAAGCGACGCTCCTCGACAGACATATCAGGAGGAAGGATTCCCAACACAGCCGGAATTGAATCGATCGCAAAAACCAAATCTGTGCATTCAATAATAATCAGGACCACAAATAAGGGCGTAAAGTATCTACGACCATTTTGTTTCACGTAAAAAGATTTACCATGTAGATCCGGGGTTAAGGGAACGACTTTTCTAATCATCCGGACAATAAAACCTTCGGAAACTCCTTTACCCTCTTCTTCATCTTTCGCGAAAACCAGCTTCAGACCCGTAAAGACTAGGAATAAACCAAATAAAGGTAAAAGTATGACGAAGCGATCGACCGCTGCGACTCCGATAATGATAAAAAGCGCGCGCATCACAATCGCTCCCAAAATTCCCCAGAACAAGACTCTGTGC
This sequence comes from Opitutia bacterium, assembly GCA_037129735.1. Taxonomy (GTDB): domain Bacteria; phylum Verrucomicrobiota; class Verrucomicrobiia; order Opitutales; family UBA953; genus UBA953. The sequence goes on from JBAXUJ010000008.1 coordinate 11,961, forward strand.
TGGTATTGAGTGGGAATCTTAAAATGAGCAAACACTAAAATAAAGATGAACAGGTTATCCACCGAAAGGGCTAACTCTAAAATATAACCACCGACAAATAATTCAGCGGTCTCGGAACCGTGCCAGAATGAAAGTAGAAAAGAAAAAGCGATGGCCAAAGCAATCCACACGGTACACCAAGCGATTGCTTTCTTAAATGTCGGCGCTTCTTCTTTACGGCTGAATACGCCTAAATCTAAAGCGAGCATCGTACAGATAAAGAGGATGAAGCCCACCCAAGCCCAACCAGGAATCAATAGTGGGGTATTTACTGCAGATAAATAGGCGGGCATAGAAAAAGAATTAGAAAATTCCGTATAAATGTCAAATGATGAGGGCTTGCCCGAGGGACACAAAAGCCCTAAAAACTATGTCCGCGTTCCCGTAGTTCAACGGATAGAACATTGGTTTCCTAAACCGAGGATACAGGTTCGATTCCTGTCGGGGACAGCGGATTTACTTTAAGCGATAACCTTGAATTTGGGTAGTCGGACTACGCTTATAAATCTTAGAAACATCCTCAATGGTGAGCAGAACCCAGGGGGCTAAAATATTTTCACCGTTTTTAGTGAGGACGATATTATCTGCTATATAAACGCAGGTATGTAGTCCTTCGCCGTTATCAGTGTAGCACAAGACATCGCCCAACTGATACGGAGCAGACACTTGATTATAGGCTTGGGTTAGCTGAATGGCTGCCATCGAAGTATTTCGATAATAATCACGTGCAGTAAGATTGAAAAAGTTGAGCGATGTCCAATGACAATCAGGCAAACGACCTTTAACGCCGTCTCTCAGCGAGGGAAACGTATAAAGTTTCTCCCGCATGATGACTGGCAAGAAATGCATGATATCTACCGTGTCATTAAGATCATTCTCTTTGGCGACAGCTTTAATAAAAGTCATCCGTGGAGACTCCGGCTGATTTCCAATCCAATAACGCAAGAATGCTTCGCGCTGTTCTGGCTTAATGGGAAATTTTTTATTAACCACTAAAGACATACAACGAGTAATCGCTCGGAGTGTATTCTTAATTTCTTCCGCAGTCGTAGCATAACTCATTAGAACCCCGACATTGCTGAAGACTAATGCATTTCCTCGGTGCCAAACTAACTGCCTAACTGCGTTCTTCTGACTGGCATTAAGAGTAGCCTCGGCCAACCATTCTTCGACGTCACCCGATAAAATAAACACCGGATCGGTATAATAATCATTCTGTGGATATTTAGAAATTTCGGTATAAAGTTTATCTCGGACATCTCCCTTGATTTGCAACAAGTCTTCCAACTTTGGATAAATCACCATTTCGGTGCCACTGGACTTAAACTGACTGGAAGATGTCAGACGTTCAACTAAAGCAAGTTCGACGCCCGATTTTATTAATAAGTCTTTAACCTGGCTCGCGGATAAACCTGAAAAAGTCCAATGCGGCACTGGGTCAGGCTTACCAACCACCTCAATCACCGAGTCAGGTGCTTCTAAATAAATATTATATACAAGCAGCTCCCCCCACGGACCGGGATTTGCTTGTTTTGTGTACCCAAACAAGGGTGCGAGCCATAGAAAATTAATTAGAGTTAAACAAACCAGTGAATTCATACAGTAGTTGAACCCCAAACCTTCGCTTTGGTTTCAAAATTGTAAAGAATTTTTAAAATTACTTACCGACGGTGCGCTCTAAAAACTCAACCACCACAGCCTTAACATCAGGCTCATTACTTGTGCGTGATTCAGCCTGACCTTTAAAAGTTCCTGAGAGCTTCCACCCTTTTGCCTTAGGTGGATGAAGATCAAAAGTATGTTCAGCGTCTTCAATCTCAACAAAGTTATAGTCTACTTTGTTCTTAATGAGCGCTTCTTCCAGGTTCTTGGATTCTTTAATATCCACCGTCTTATCTGCCGTGCCGTGTAAAATTAAAACAGGAACGCTTTTACTAGTAACATAAGTCATCGGGCTAAAAATTTTGTCAGCATCAGTACCCAAATTAGCGAGCATTTCTTTGCCGTGCTTTCCACAACTGGTTACACCATACATATCAATCACCGCAGAAACCTTGGAAGAAATCGTGGCTTTAGGATCACCACCGAGTTCAGGCTTTTCATCCGTCAACCCCACCATCAGCGCTAAGTAACCTCCAGCCGAACCACCCGCAACGGCAATACGTTGCGGATCGATTCCTAAGTCGCTGGCATTTTTTCGCATCCATCTTACCGCTTCGCGACAATCTGCAATATTCTGCGGCCAGGCTCCTGGCTTGTCTTTGGTCGATAAAACATAATTGCAACTGACCGCTACATAACCAGCTCGTGCTAAATCCGCAGAGACACTGGCGCTACGATATTCAGCTTTATCTCCGGTTTTAAATCCTCCGCCGTGAATAAATAATACCGCTGGACGATTATTTTTCCACTCACCACTAGGAATATAAACATCGAGTTTTTCTTTTCGAGTTTTTTCCAAAAATGAAAAATCACTGAAGCGCTGGACGAAGTTTTTTGTGTCGGTCGGATGGTCGGCGCGATCGTCTTGTTCTTTCAGACGATTAATTAATTTAGGCTCTATATTTTTATCTAAGTTTACATCCCGAATCTGTAACTTCGTTGCTATTTGCAGGCGCGGTGAAACGACTCGCACAGACTCCACGGGGTCAGCCGCCTGCGTACAGGCAGTTAAAACAAAAAGGAAAATAATGGGTAAAGTTTTCATAAATTAGACTAAAGCGTGAGCGTAGCCTTCAACTATGGCACGTAATGAAGCTTCAACTAAATTTGCACTGACGCCTACCGTGCCCCAAGATTTTTTACCATCAGTGGAGCGAACAACCACACGGGTTTTAGCTGAAGTGCCATCTTGGCCAGCAAGTACCCGCACTTTGTAATCGGCGAGATGAACTTTTTTGAGTTTAGGAAATGCTTTAATGAGAGCCTTACGCAAAGCCTGGTCTAAAGCGTGCACGGGTCCTTCACCATCAGCCACCGTCAAAGATTCTTTACCATCAACGCGCGTACGGATGGTTGCTTCACACGAAGCCAGCTTACTTCCGCCTTGGATAGATACGTTATAGTTAACGACTTCAAATGGAACCACCGCGGCTTTGCCTAAATGACGTCGAAGTAATAAAACCAGCGATGCATCGGCATCCTCAAAACTCCAACCTTGGTGTTCGAGCTTCTTTAATTCTTCTAATGCAGCTTTGGTCGACGGTGCATCCTTGTCTAATTCGATGCCTAACTCGGCAGCCTTCATGAGTAAATTACTGCGACCCGATTGATCACTCACTAAAACATCACGTGCATTACCAACCGCAGCGGGATCAACGTGTTCATAGGCCGCAGAAAATTTTCGTACAGCATCGACATGCGTTCCACCCTTATGCGCAAACGCAGCGGCACCGACCCATGGGCGACGAGGATCCGGTGCTTGATTGGTAACCCCATCTATAAAACGAGAGAGCTCTGTGAGGCGACGTAGTGAACTCGCCGGCACGCAACTCCAACCGCGCTTGATTTGAGCGACGGGTATGACCGCTGTTAAATCGCAATTACCGGTACGTTCTCCGATACCATTCATCGTACCTTGTACATGCATGGCACCTGCATCGAGTGAGGCTAACGCATTAGCCAATGCCAATCCGGAGTCGTCGTGGGTGTGTATGCCTATCGCCGCTTTCACGGCTGACATCGCAGCGCGAGTGCATGCAGCGACTTCATCGGGCAACGATCCACCATTAGTATCACATAAAACAATGCGGGAAGCTCCTGCATCGGCTGCTGCTTTAAAACAAGCCAGTGCGTATTGAGGATCTTCCTTCCAGCCATCAATAGCGTGTTCACAGTCGTAAACCACTTCGCGGCCGTGTGACTTCAAATACGCCACAGTATCAGCAATCATCGCTAAATTTTCTTCCGGCGTGCAGCGTAAAACTTCACGAACATGGAGTGCCGATGTCTTCCCGTAAATAGTAACAACGGGCGTATGGACTTCGAGTAGACCTTTAACTTGAGTGTCCTCAGAAGCACGAACGCCTTTTTTACGCGTCGATCCAAAGGCAGCGAGTTTAGCTTTCTTGAATTTTAGTTTTCGGGCCTCAGCAAAAAATTCGATATCACGAGGGTTGGAACCTGGCCAGCCGCCTTCGATGTAGGTAACGCCGAAACGTTCCAGCTCCTGTGCCACGCGCAATTTATCGGCCACCGAGAAATGAATACCCAACCCCTGCGATCCGTCGCGGAGTGTGGTGTCATAGATTTCGATTTTTCGTGCCATGTTAGTTTGTTAAAGGTTGGTTTGGGTTAAAAGATAGACCGCCGCTCCGATTTGCCGCGGAACGGAAATTCGCTGATGCGATCCGTTCGCGGACTTATAGCCCGATAATAATAATCGCAGGAATAATGGCACGACCACGCAAGGTCTGATTAGTCGATGACTGTATCGTGCTTTCCATGAAAGGGATTTAACTACAATTAAGCCCATACATTGAGTCAAAGACAAAGGCAAAAGTTAGGCACTCGACAGGGCAAAATCAGCAATTTAGGGTCAAAACGTGAAACTTGCGAAACAATGGTGGCTCTGGCTCACCCTCGGGCTCTGCACACACGTCCATGCCCAATGGAATATTTTTGCTGAAAATCTCCCACCCGCAGGCTCTTGGGCAACCTATGAAATAGCCCGGACCGATGTTCCATCGACCAACAAAGCACCCGAGATAAAGCTTTCCGTTTGGGCGGCAGGTGAAGTTAACGGCAAAACGTATGTCTGGCTTAATATCGAACCGGTGGCCTGGCTGGGGTCGCGCGAAAAAGCACCACTCCGCTTTTTAATACCGAAAGACATCGATCGCGAAGGCGCTAATAAATTACTAGAATCTTCCGCAGAAATTCTTTTTTCGAATCCGAAAACGGGTCCATGGTACATGTTACCCGAAGATGTAAAATCACTCGCGGGTGCGGCCGGTTACTCCACCGAAAATACCTTAGTGGATGATAAGAAAACAGAGCGCTTAGACTTTCAAAATAAAACTTATGAATGCAAAAAACTTCATATGGTTTGTATCACCAATATCGATCCACCCTTTGTCAAAAAGCAGGTTATTAAAATCGAGGGAACCGTCTGGCGAAACGAATCCATCCCCTTCGGCATTGTTAAAGCAGAGTGGATAGAAGAAACAACCAAGGGCGACAAGGTCAGTAAGGAGTCGAAACGTATTAGTTTAGTTAGTCACGGTACCGACAATTCTTTCGTGCCACCGCTTGATCACGGTGAAAGATTTTCCTTCCTCCGTTTACTCTTCAAAAGATAACCCGTCTGAGGGTTCAAACGGGTTTCTTAAAGTGGTGGCCTGAGTCGGAATCGAACCAACGACACGGCGCTCTTCAGGCGCCTGCTCTACCAACTGAGCTATCAGGCCATAAACTAGAAAGTTAATCTGACCAATTAACCCCGCTCCTGTCAATCCGACAGAAACTAGCTAAAATCTCTTAGAAATTGAATTTCCAGGGGGTTAAGCGACGTTCGACCTCGGCAATCACCTCGGCCTCACCGGCTTCACCTTTTTCAGATACGAACGTGACGGAGAAGCGTACGAACGAACCGCAATCATCCCAAGGAACGGTGGAAATTAAATGTTCCGAAATCATCCACTGAGAAAACGCTTCGCCCGAATCAAATTGAACGGTACCGGTTGGACCAGTGGCGGATTTAGGTGCGGGCATGTATAAGAAGAATCCAGCACCAGGTTTACGCACTTGGAAACCAAGCTTTGCTAAAACGCCCACGAGCTTATCCATACGACGAGAATATTTAGCGGCAATCGCTCGAGGAATCGAAACATCATCGAGACCGGCAACACCGGCTTTTTGAATTCCTAAGAACTGACCGGAATCAGAATTATCTTTCACGTCACCATACGCACGCACAATGAGTGAATTGCCTGCAACGAAACCAATGCGCCAGCCAGTCATGTTGTGACTCTTGGAAAGTGAATGGAGTTCAACGGCGACATCTTTAGCGCCAGGCACTTGTAAGATTGAAACCTGCTCAGTGCCAAAGTGAAGCGAACCGTAAGCAGCATCCTGAATCACAATCAGATTATGCTTCTTCGCAAAAGCGACGACCTCTTCGTAGAATTTCAGAGTCGCACAAGCGCCAGTCGGATTATTCGGATAATTTAAAACTAATACTTTGGCTTTAGCTAAAACGTCAGCGGGGATTGATTTTAAATCAGGGAGGAAATGATTCTCGGCCGTTAATTTAATGTTATGAACTACGCCGCCGTAATATTTAGCGTGAGTTCCAAATACAGGATAACCGGGAACGGTCATTAACACGACGTCGCCAGGATTAATAAAGCAGGCAGGTAAAAGTGAGAGTGCGGCCTTCGAGCCAATCGAGTGAAGGATTTCGGTCTCCGGATCAATGGTCACATTGAAAAGATTCTTTAAATAACGTGCGCCAGCTAAACGAAGATCAACACCACCGTTGTCGGCGTAACCACGATTCTCAGGCTTGGCGGCTTCAACTTGGAGCGCCTTCACCACTTGCGGGAAAGCCATTTCATCAGGCTCCCCTACCCCAAGGTCAATCAACGCTACCTCAGGCTTCGCTTTTTTCGCCGCGGCTTTGGCACGCTTAATTTTTTCAAATTTATAAATCGCGGTAGATTTCCCGTAATTAATTCCGCCGATGCGTTCAGCGAAGAGATTTTGGATATAAGGATCGGACATGGCTTAGTGAGACGAAAAAGAAG
>JBAXUJ010000080.1:0-5457 GCA_037129735.1 Opitutia bacterium
GAGTAACTCGATCAGAGTAAAACCACTGCGTTTGGTTGAGGAGGTGGATTTCATATTAGGTGTAAGTAAAAAGGGGGAGTTGAGGGGACAACTTGATAGAAGAAATAGTTTTATTAAGCTTAGTAAGGCAAGAGGAAACGACTGCATAGTGCCGTCGCAATAGCCTTCCCTTCTTCGATTTTCTGAGGATTTTGAGGATCGGACAGAACAATCGCGATTGCCCGAGCAATTTCCTTCATTTCTGCCTCTTTCATACCCCTAGAAGTGACCGCCGGAGTACCCACACGGATACCGCTGGCTTGGAAGGGACTTCGGGTCTCATCTGGAACGGTATTTTTGTTGGCTGTAATATGAGCAGCATCGAGAGCCAACTGCGCATCTTTACCAGTCACATTCGGGTGACTCTTTCTTAAATCCAATAAACTTAAATGGTTATCGGTTCCACCACTAATCAAATGGAATCCGTGACCAACCAAGGCTTCGGCTAAAGCTTTCGAATTAGCGACCACTTGTTTCGCGTACTCTTTAAACTCAGGCGTTGCGCACTGACCAAAGCAAACTGCCTTCGCTGCAATCACATGCTCCAGAGGTCCACCCTGCGTTCCAGGGAAAACCGCCGAGTCAATCGCCTTAGCGTGCTCAGCTTTGCAAAGAATTAAACCGCCACGAGGACCACGTAAAGTTTTGTGCGTCGTCGTCGTTACGAAATCCGCATGAGGAATCGGCGATGGGTGAATCCCGGCCGCGACTAAGCCTGCGATGTGCGCAATATCGGCCAAAAGGAGTGCACCATTCTCGCGCGCAATTTTTCCGAAACGTTCAAAGTCAATCGTTCGAGCATAAGCCGAAGCACCGACCGTAATCATCTTAGGTTTTTCACGCGCTGCCATCTCAGCCACTTCTTCATAGTTAATTCGGCCATCAGCACCGACTCCGTAGTGTACAACAGTATAAAACTTTCCTGAGAAATTCGCCGCATTACCGTGGGTTAAGTGACCACCATGGGATAAATTCATGGTGAGAATTTTGTCACCAGGTTTAATCGAAGCTAAATAAACTGCGGCATTCGCTTGGCTACCGGAGTGTGGCTGAACATTCGCGTGGTCTGCACCAAATAAAGTTTTTGCACGATCAATCGCGAGCTGTTCAATTTTATCAACCTCTTCGCAACCACCATACCAACGCTTACCGGGATAACCCTCGGCGTATTTGTTGGTGAGCACACTGCCCTGCGCTTCCATCACGGCAGGCAAAGTAAAATTCTCCGAAGCGATTAACTCGATGTGTGTTTGTTGACGCTTAAGTTCTGCTTTGATAATCGTATCAATCGCAGGATCGAGTTGAGCTAATGAAATACGTTTAATGGCACTCATGTTCTGTTAATATGGGCAAGAAAGGGACGGCGTGAGGCAACGGAAAAATTAAGAGTTTTTACGCTCAATTTTATCCACTCTAACAACATGTCGCCCGCCTTCAAATTCGGAACGCAGAAAAGCCTCAGAACAGGCTATGGCTAACGGTAAATCTACATATTTAGCGCCAAAACAAAGAATATTAGCGTCATTATGCTTACGGCTGAGCTCGGCGGCGTCGACCGACTGCACCAAGGCCGCCCGAATCCCAGCGATCTTGTTCGCCGCTATCGAAATCCCAATGCCGGTTGTGCAAATCAAAATACCGTACTTGGCCTTACCGCTGGTCACATCGGCTCCCACGGCCTGAGCGTAATCAGGATAATCGCACGAAGCCGGAGTGTCCGTGCCCCGATCAATCACCGTGTGACCTTTTGCTTTGAGCGCTGCGATTAAATCACGTCGCAACGGCAAACCGCCGTGATCACTGCCAAAGGAAATGGTTAAAGGTGTACTCATGTGAGAAAATTCTGTCTTAAAAAATCAAGGATAGAGGGCACGGCTTCAACCATGGAATCACGACATTCCTCATATTCTCGATAATTGCCACCAAAGGGATCTGAGATCTCGCGCGATTCTCCATTGGGCATTAAATCTCTGAATAATAAAACATGCTCGGGCAGACCTTTGAAACGTTTCTCCAGTCCCGCTAAGTGAGAATCAGTCATACAAAAAATAATAGCAGCACGCTCGATGTCGGACTGACTCAGTGGTCGGCTTTTATGGGCTTTAATATCTAAACCAATCCGTTCCATAGCTTTAACCGAGTTAGTGGATGCCGGTGAACCCGACGTCGTCGATAAACCACACGAGATGACTTTAAATTTTTCTAATCCACCCGCCCTCTTGTTAAAAGCCGCTTTGAGTAATGCCTCAGCCATGGGACTACGACACGTATTCCCCGTGCAGACAATCATCACTGTATCACGCTCAATGGGCATGACTTACATTAACTCGATTCATGAAAAGGTTCAACCTGTAATCACAGACCCGCATCGCGTTTTAACTGCCGATATCCAATATCTCTTCGATAATGCATACCTTCAAACTGTATGGTGGGTATGACACGGTAAGCTTTTTTAACAGCCTCATTCAACGTAGCCGCATGCGCCACCACACCCAAAACGCGACCGCCCGCAGTGACAACTCGGCCATCCGCCAATCTTTGCGTACCACTATGAATAATATGCACATCGGCCGGACAGTCCGCAGGGAGTTTAATTTCATCACCCTTACGAATGTCGCCTGGATATCCACCCGCCGCTAACACGACAATTAAAGTAGACCCGGAGCGTAACTTGGCGTTCGACGAACGAAATGTCCCCGCCGCAATCGCTAACATGATTTCAACGGGATCGGTTTCTAATAAAGGAAGTAGAACCTGACATTCGGGATCGCCGAAACGTACGTTAAATTCAACCACGCGAGGGCCGGTCGATGTCACCATGATTCCAACATAAAGCGTACCGCGATAATCAATCCCATCGGCCTTCAATCCTTTCAACGTCGGGATAATAATTTCTTCGCGCAGTCGACGTTCCACCTCAGGCGTCACCACCGTCGTCGGCGCATACGCACCCATGCCACCGGTATTTAATCCAGTATCCCCTTCGCCCACACGTTTGTGATCCTGGCTCGGCGGAAGCATTAAATATTCTTCACCACAAACCATCAGCATAATCGATGCCTCCTCGCCCTGCATAAATTCTTCAATCACCACTTCATCACCCGAACTTCCAAAAACTTTTGCCTGCATCATATCACGCAATGCCTGCTCGGCTTCAGCGAGTGTGGTGGCGATAACCACGCCCTTTCCAGCCGCCAATCCAGAGGCTTTAATCACTATCGGCAATGATTGCTTACGAATATAATCTAAAGCCGCATCGAGCTTCTGAAAAGTCTGTGCCGCAGCGGTCGGAATTTTATGTCGGAAAAGAAAATCTTTACTGAATGCCTTGCTCGCCTCCAAGCGTGCACCCGCCATGAGCGGACCATAAGTTAAAATCCCAGCAGCCTCGAGCACATCGACCACACCATGCGCTAAGGGAATTTCTGGTCCGACGATGACAAATTCTATACCTTGCTCGCGCACTAAATTTAAAATGTCGGCTGGCTTGGTTAAATCCACGTTCAAGCAGCGAGCCTCTAAAGCCATCCCGCCATTACCTGGGGCGACGATGACTTCGCTTACCTTCGGGCTTTTCAGACAGGCCTTGAGCAGCGCATGTTCGCGGCCGCCCGATCCTAATATTAAAACTTTTAATTTACCTGGATTCGCCATCCCCATCTGTTGTGGCAGACATTCCTCGAATGAAAACACAAAACAGGTCTAGTTCTGTTAGAACTAAACCCGTTTTTGTAAATTGGTGCTCAGGCCGGGACTTGAACCCGGACACCTTACGGCACATGAACCTCAATCATGCGTGTCTGCCATTCCACCACCTGAGCTTTCGAAGGAAAGTTCACGCTGGAACTCCTTACGCATGGTGCAAGAAAAAAGCGTTGATGCCAACGCTTGCCAAATCACATAAGTTTCCCAACTCTAACCCTGTAATGTCTCCCGATACGGCCAATCAGAACCCTGAGCAAAATGAATCTATGATTCCCATAGACCTCTCCGCACTAGGATTAGGCCCCTCCTGGGTCAGCGGTCCCGCTGAAAAAGTGAGCTCGGGACGCGACGGCGGTCGTCGTGACAACAGAGACAGAGACGGCAGCCGTCCCCCACGTCGTGATGATTCACGTGGTCCCTCTCGTGGACCTTCCCGCGGTCCTTCGCGCGGACCACAAAATTCTCAACGCGATGATCGTCGCGGACCACGTCGTGATGAAAGATTTTTCCAACGCCAAGAAGAACCAGTCGCTCCTGTAAAAGTGGTCAGCACAGGCTTCTTCCCCGATGACGCAAAGTTCGAAGCGCTCGGTGAAGCGATGAAAAAGAGTCTCATCACTTACGAACTCTTCAGCGTCGCCCTCCTCATTTTAGATAAAGAAGACCGCCTATCTATCGTGATTAGACCAGCGGATGCAGAAAAAAATCCTCAAGCTACTCTTTCCGTTTCCGTTCCTGATAGCGTTCCTTTCCTCACCGAAGCCGAAGCCGTCAGTCACGTGATGTCACGTCACCTCGATAAATTCTTCGATGTGGTAGAAGTCGAGGTCGAACCACCGAAAGGTAATTTCATGATGGTCGCAAAATGTCCTCAGACGGGCACCATCCTCGGTTCACCAACCCACCATAATTATCTCAAAGCTCTGCGCGAACACCACTCACGCAACTTCCCTAACAGCGCCTTTGATCGTTTCAAAGCGGGCGTTGAAATGGTTCGCGAAAAAGAAGTCATCGACCAGTGGGTCGCTTCGATGTCGAAACGTAAAGAATACGCGCCTAAAGATCGCAAAGAAGGCGAACCCGAACGCCTTGAATCACTCGATGCCGCCCGTGGTTTCTTATTAGCTTTCCGTCGCGAAGCTACCGTCATTTCCCGCAATCAAATCCGCTTCCCTGGCCGTCTTCTCGCTGAAATGCCTCCCGGCATATTGCGTGATAACGTGCGCTACGCACTCGAACTTCAACGCCACTTCCCTCTCGATACCGCTAACGGCATTCGTGGACGTCTCCGCAAGGAAGGCTTCCACCTTTATAAGAAGGGCTCCAAGGGAATCACTTACGCTTGTGGTGTGCGTCGCAAATGTCGCGACCCTCAAGCGACCTTCAGTGATTCGATGCAAAAGATTTTCGACAGCCTCGATAAAAATATCGGACAACAAACCAAAGACGTCGTTCTCTCCATCGCCGGTGAAAATGCCGATGATGAAGCCAAGAGCAAAGTACTCGTTGATCTTAATTTCTTAATCAGCGAAGGCTACGTGGCTAAACTTCACGACGGTCGCCTCTTCGCTCAACCCGTTCTCAGCTCTCAGGCCAAAGCCAAGGAAGAAGCAGAGAATGAGGCCGAAGAAAAGTAGAGTTAGGGGACACGTGGGCAAGTGGGCACGGTGACAAGGGGAGATGCTAGGACGCGACGCAGTCGCGCCCCTACCT
>JBAXUJ010000081.1:0-5452 GCA_037129735.1 Opitutia bacterium
CCTTCACTTACACTGCCCGTGATAAACTGGGCGCCGTGGTTGAGGGAGTGATTGAGGCACCTCATCGCCGTGATGCTCTGCGTAAGTTGCAAATGAAGGATTTGAAGCCCTTAAAAGTTGAAGAAGTAGGGGCGGCAAAAAAAGAAAATACCAGCGAACGAAACTCTAAAGAGACTGAACCTACGGCCGCTGAATGTTTACCGTTTCTTGAATCCATGGCGGATCTAGTACGCAGTGGAATGTCAGCTGGCGAATCCCTACGACTACTTTCATTAAGACTTCAGAAATCTCGCCTCCGTAATTTGTGTTCTGGGATTTGGGCTAAATTAGGTGAAGGACAAAGTTTGTCCGCTGCCATGGGCGCATACCCAGCTGTATTTGATGGTCAGACGATTAATTTAATCTCCGCCGGTGAAGCTACAGGAAATATCCGTGATGTGTTGGAGCGATTAATCACTCACTTTACAGAGCAGGCTGAGTTTAGACGTAAATTAGTTGCCGCGATGGCTTACCCGATTTTCATCTGCTTTATTGCGATCGGCGTCGTGATTTTCTTCGTACTTTATTTACTACCGAGACTGCAGACTTTGCTGACCTCACTCGGCGGAAAATTGCCTCTTTCTACAAAGCTATTAATTAATTTTGCCGATTTTTTTATTGTCGCTGGGCCGCTCTTTTTAATCGCCGTAGTAATTGGAGCCATTGGAGTTTATCAGTGGCGCAAAACGGAAGCAGGTAAAGTAGCCTCCGATGCTTTACTATTAAAAGTACCATTAATGGGTGCATTTGTGATGCGAGTTTCCGTTCTCAATTTTTGCCACACTCTGGCGGTGCTTTTAGAAAATGGTATTACGACGGCGGATGCGTTGAGACTCGCCGAGAAGACGGCACCGAACCGTGCTATGCGCTTGCAGATGCGAGAAGCTACAGACCGCGTTTTAGAAGGGGAGAGTCTCTCTCGTGCTTTAGCTCGTACGGGATATTTTCCGCGACTTTTATTAGATCGGGTGGCTGTGGCTGAGCAGACTGGAAATTTAGCCCCAGGACTTAGAGATATCGCCCGCTCTTATCGCGCTGAACTGGATCGTTGGCTCGGTGCTATTTCACAAACGATTTCAGCGAGTGTATTAATCGCTGCTTTCTCGTTTGTTGCTTTTATCGCCTTTGCGATTGTCGCTGCGGTCTTCGAGGTCAGCGCCAGCTTCCGCTTCTAAATTTATTTCGCCGTAGTCAGTTCTAACGCGGTTAACTGCATTGTCAGAGTGACCGTACCGGAATTTCCGCGATCGGATTGTAGGCTAAACGAACTAATAGAAATATAGGGAGCCCTCGGGCGGAGGTTTTCGTAAAGTTTAACGATGCTGGCCATATCAGCGCGTCGGCAACTTAACTGCATCGTATGTAGAGCAAATTTACCTGCTTTTTGGGTCTTGGGGGTTTCGGTGCTGGCGTTGAGTCCTACTTCTTTGGTCGCAGCGAGTGCCTCGGCAACTAATTGTGAATCATTATAACCGCGACCTGCCTCTAATCCTTGAATCGCTTTAGCGGCATTCTGACGAATAGCGGGTTCGTTCTTTATCCAAGTTTGTTGAATTTGATTTTCGTTTTCTAAAGCTCGCCAAGCATCCCAGCCTGAATTAACACGCGACCACGATGCGGTTGACCAGATGATAGCACCGATGACTAAAGCCAAGAGGGCCATAATGCGCTCTCGAGTTTGTAGACTGAAAAAGAAATGTTTCATTTGTTCTTAACTCCTTTGCGGAGAGTTTCGGGCTTAAAGGTGATGGTGACGCTAAATGTCGTAAAGTTGTCCCGGGCGCGCATGTCTTTGGTCGCCACAAAAGAAACTTCAGCAGTCTCTTTGAGAGATTTTTCAAAAGTATAAACATCACTGGCATTCGTCGTGCGTGCTTCGATTTCGAGCTGAGTATTATTCTTACAACTTACGCGCTGGAAATCGACGGTTGCTGGGCGATGATCATTGGCTACAACTAGCATTTCGAGCGGCAACGGTGCCTTGGTATTCATATCCGTGATGCGTGCGGAGATGGCTTGAGCTGACTCAATTTCTTGAACGGCCGGCTGACGGCTTTCATTGATGAGTCGGAGATTATTGGATCTCCAGTTGATAAGAAACGCCGAAATTTCAAAAACAAATGAAACGATAATAATACCTGCCGCAATGCGTGCAGTGTTCCACAGTAATTTATTAACCCTCTCTTTTTTTCTTCGCGTGCTTAAAAAGTCAGCGTCACGAATATCCGCATTATCTAGTTGATTGTTCGAGAGCTGAAAGGGCTTACCGCTGTTACAGTTTAAAATAAGTTGAGAGTCGTTTCGCTCACTAGAGAATTCGCCGCTCGTTGTAACGATGGGCGTACCGGAGGGTAGTTCCGTGCGTTCGAGGATTTCTTGGGTTAAAAGCTCAGTGCTGCTATCTTTTTTATCTACCACTAAGACGCACTTCGGTAGGGGCTGGTTTTCATTCCAGGCCAGAGCAGTTAAAAGATCTGCCCCTTCGTGAAATAAAATTCCGCCCTTCTCGGGTCGCTGTCCTAGTAAGGCTAAAAACTCTGGAATCACTTGGCAGTTATCGGGCCAGGCAAAACTTTCTTCCGGGGTGAAACGTCGACGGTGAGCTGCATACGCTAAAGCCCATTTATTGTCGGTGCTGGTTATGTAACCCATCAACATTTGTTCCGAGGGGAACGGCGAAACTGTTTCAATGGCTAGAGAAACTTGGCTGGCGATATTTTCGGGCTCTAATTCAACCAGCCGAACAAAGAATCGATTTCCTGGTAGAAGGGCGGCGGACTCGCGTTGCTTAGAAAAAAGTGAACTCATTATTTTGCAGTGGGTGGTGGTCCATTGTCTTCGGACCAGGCGAGAATTCTAAAAGGGTAGTTGATGGTTTGGGCGGTGGTACGTCCTCCGAGTGAAACACTGCTGGCAGTGCCGAGGATGACGCCGGGGGTGATGAAAGTGTTGCGTCTTGATAAAGTAGACCCGTTAGAGGTTGTCGAGGTTCCCGATGAATTATTTGAGGCCGTACCATCGGCGGCCGTAGAGGATTTCGTGTTAGAGGTGAAGGTTCGTGCCCCTGTGGTGCTTTTGGCGTCTATGGCTGTAACGGCGCTAGGGTCTTCGGCGGGACCCGCGTATGTGACGTCATCACGGATGGCAACCAGAGCGTTTAACCTACATTTTGCCTGTCCTTCATTAACCGTTACACGAATCCACATTAGGTGAATTTCATCGTCGAATCCTTTAAGCGGTGCCGTTCCTCCAATTAAGGTTCTTACTTCGCGCGTGACCCGGAAATAGGGAGGGCTACCAGCAATGTTTTGCTTCATATTCGCTTGTTTGTCCCGAATGAGTGTGACCTGACGCTCATCGAGTCCCTGAGCATAAAGTAAAGCATCACTCGCTGTATTAATATTGGTATCACCAAAGGTATATAAACTCACACACTCTTTAAACGAGGTAAGTAAGGGAGTTTCATTTCCTTTTTCATCAAAGAAGAAATCTTTAACGACTCCCACGGTTCTTAGTTCCTCGAATGATCGCAAAGGTCGGCGGGCAGGCTTAAAAGAAAGTTTGGCCCGTTGGTAGGCAGCATCGGTCGCCTCTTCTTCGATGGATTCATATTTTTTATTTGTCCAGGCGATGAGTGCATCTGAAACACGCTCGGCATCTCGCTGTTCTAATCCAAGAGCATAGAGCAACTGGATGAGACCATTTTTATCCATGGTCGACAGTGGTAGTTTACCACTCTCATCTTCGTACTCAAATTTTACCTCCAAGCCTTCGCGTGGAGGGATGCCGATATAGGCGTGCGGATCGGCAAAGCCTTGGCTGGGTGCGTGGATTTTATTTAAATCAATAGCTCTGATTTCATTAATAACGCCGAGTGCTAATTCCATTTCCGACATAGCATCGACGCGTAATCTTTGACGGTCTACTTCATGCATCGACATCGAAAGCTCCAAAGAATTGTCCTCCATGAATCGTGCCAGCAGTAGTGACGCTAGGGTGATTAACACTAAAACAACAATGATGACCGAGCCTTTACGATTTTTTAGTTTCATGGACGGCTCGCCCCCCGACGACGAATGGGTATATCGATGACGGTTTCAGTTTTTAAATTTCCGTGTGCATAACGAATGCGTAATCGTGCAGGTTGCAGATAGGCGCTACCCGAAGTGTCACGAGTAGGAGCCTCTTCGCATGTCCATTTTTTAAGATCACCGTCGAAATAATCGTAGGCAATCGATGTCACAAAAGGAGATAAAACCGTTTCGTGAATGTCGTTTAAGTCTCTTTCCAGTTCTAGGCGGGATTGCCACTGAAGAATTAACCCGCGTTCCGGATTAACAAAGAGTGAAAAATCAACATCGGGCAAGGGGGCTTCGGGCCAGTCGGCTAAACGTCCAGCATCGGTAAGTAAAAATGTTAATCGAGGTGCTACGACTCCATCAACGTCGGTGATGTCTTTAATCGTGCAACCCAGAGCGCCTGGGCCGATGGTTGTTTGATTCAGTGTTTCTTTGAGAATGCGCGTTGCAGCTCGAACATGTTGATCGAACAATCTTTGATCTCTGCCGCCACCCCACAACTCACTCATCGAAAATAAGAAAGTATTCAAGGTAACTAGAAGTATGCCTAGAAGGACAAGAGAAACCAAAGTTTCCAAGAGAGTGAATCCCTTTTTGATTGTACGGAAGGTTCTCATTGAACGACCGGCGTTTTTCCTCCGTTGGGCTTAGCGGGGTCTGGTTTATTTTTTTGATTATTTTTCGGATTATTATCTTTCCCAGAATTATTATCAGGTTTTTTATTATTATTGTTATTCTGGTTGTTGTTACCCTGGCCATTTTTCGTAGAGGGCTTGCTGATGAAAGATGTACCGCCCCCTGTTTCTTCATCGTAACCGCGGGTTTTTAGCAGTCGCTCTTTTGCATCCGCGAGAAGTTTTGTACGATCGCTTTCAACCGACCAAGTAGGGCGGAGTATCCACTGACTCTGTTCGCGTGGCGCTCCGAAGGGTCCACCTGCCGTAGCTTGTATTTCAACCGAGATGGTCACCCAAAATAAATCTGCAACGGTGGTTGGCTCAATTTTGCCTTTCCATCGCGCCATGCGATCTTCGGGTAAGTAAACATCACCACCAGTTTCAATGTCGGCAAAATTAGCAGTTTCGAGCATCGCTGCACGACATCGGGCAAAATCCTCTTCGCCCACGCCCTTTTCTTTTAGTGCCATTCTACTCAATAAAACGTTGGAATAGGCAGCTCCTAATCCCACTGCTGCTAGGGCGAAGATGGAGAGTGCCACTAAAACCTCAATTAAGGTGAAAGCTTTTTTTCTCATTTGGTTTCTGCAGCCGGCAGGGGTGCGCAGGTGAGGTTGTCAATGGGAAGAACGTGTCGCGACTCGTTACGATTAATTT
>JBAXUJ010000082.1:0-5442 GCA_037129735.1 Opitutia bacterium
GAAGTGATGGACATGGACGGCCATCGGTTAGACAAAGTTTTAGTAATGCCTAAGCTTAAAAATTAAAGACGTACCGGTAGCCCCTGAGACTTTAAATATTCTTTGGCTTGGCGGACGGTATAAGTTCCAAAGTGAAAAATACTTGCGGCTAAGACGGCACTCGCACGTCCATTTTTAACTACATCGGCAAGGTGTTCTAATTTACCAGCACCGCCCGAAGCGATTACAGGTAATTCTACCATTTCTGCGACACGCAGACAGAGAGGAACATCATACCCAGCGGCAGTTCCGTCGGCATCCATACTCGTTAATAAAATCTCTCCAGCACCGTAATCTTGGATTTTCTTAGCCCAAGTAAGTACGTCCATACCTGTAGGTTTCCGACCACCATGAGTAAAAACTTCCCAGCGATCCTTGCCGACGCGTTTAGCATCAATAGCAACGACGATACATTGGCTGCCAAACTTCTTGGATGCTTGTAAAATTAAATCAGGGTTTTGTACGGCGGAGGTATTTAAAGAAACCTTATCGGCACCGGCATTAAGCATGGTACGAATATCTTCCAGCGTTCGTAATCCACCTCCGACCGTGAGTGGCATGAAAACTTGGTCGGCCGTACGCTCGACTACATCAACCATCGTTTTACGACCATCGCTGGATGCAGTGATATCTAAAAAAACTAATTCATCGGCGCCCTGTGCTTCATACGCAGCGGCAATAGCTACGGGGTCACCCGCATCGCGCAATTCTTGAAATTTAATACCTTTAACGACACGTCCATCATGGACATCGAGACAGGGTATAATTCTCACAGAGAGCATGACAAATAACTTTAATAAAATGACCGAACTAGCAAAGAAAATCTAAACTAATTATTCCAGAATCATTGTGACAGGCCCGTCATTACTGAGCGAAACTTGCATATCAGCACCAAAGACTCCGGTCAAAATCTTCAATC
This sequence comes from Opitutia bacterium, assembly GCA_037129735.1. Classification (GTDB taxonomy): domain Bacteria; phylum Verrucomicrobiota; class Verrucomicrobiia; order Opitutales; family UBA953; genus UBA953. The sequence continues at coordinate 959 of JBAXUJ010000082.1, forward strand.
CACTTTGTGTTCTTAGGCCCTCCACAAAGGCCTCAAATAAAGGCTTAGCCACTTCAGGTTTCGCGGCGTCATGGAAGGAGGGTCGATTTCCCTTAGCGAAATTAGCTAATAAAGTGAATTGGCTGACGACTAAAATTTCTCCGCCAACCTCAGATATAGAGTGCTGCATCTTACCTTCAGCATCGGGAAAGATTCTGATTTTCGTAATCATACTCACGAGTCTTTGCACATCGTCCGTGGTGTCGCCCGCGCCAATCCCCACTAAAAGTAGGTATCCTTTCTTTATCTCTGAGACAGTTTTATGATCTACAACTACCGAAGCCGACAGCACTCGCTGAACAATAATTTTCATTTAAATTAAAGAATCCAGTATCGTCTTTAACTTCATTTCCGTTTCGACGCTCTCTAGGGTGGGGTCTGATCCAGCAACGATTCCTGCACCAGCATAAACACGAGCAGTATTGCCAGAAATACGTGCGCAACGGAGTGCCACATAGAGATTTCCTTTTTTGCCGTCAGACTGAATCCATCCCACGGCTCCGGTATAAAGTCCGCGCAAGTGAGGTTCAAAACCAGGGATGAACGGTAGAGCTAAATCACGTGGCTTACCTCCCACCGCAGGTGTTGGATGCAATTCACCCGCTACTTCTAAAAAGGTTCGATCCGCCGACAACTTACCAATCACTGGAGTGCGAATGTGCATCACATTACCCAAGCGAAGTAATTCTGGGGTTTGCGTGGCTGCACCCACGACGCCAACCATTTTCAAGCGGCGCAAAATGGAAGCCGTCACCGCGCTATGCTCGCGTTGATCTTTATCACTGGCTAAAAGTGCTTTAGCTAAACTTGCATCTTCGGACGCGGAATCACCCCGACGGGTTGTACCCGCTACCGCTTCGGTCTTTAGATTCGAATCTGATAATGCAATCAAAGTCTCTGGAGAGGCTCCCACCAAGGAAGCATCCGCTTCATTAATAAGGAAAATATTACAGTTCGGATTCGCTCGACGCAGACGATGAAGAGTACCGAATACGTTAAAGTTCTCAGTTTTTCTCCAATCAAAAGCACGGGTTAAGACAATCTTTTCGAAGGCGCCTTCTTTAATGAGTTCGGTCGCACGCTTAACCGCTGAAGGAAACCAAGCACCGCCGACTTCGCTTAAAACGGTGGCTGAGGACTGATGGACGGGCAGCGGATTAGCTTGATAAATAAACCCGCGAAACTGCTCCACCTGTTTCAATAATTTGTCGGTACAACCGCGGGTAGCTTTTTCGCAAAGTGTAATCGTCGTAACACCGGCATCGGTTACCACCTGCCAGGTCGGTAAAAAAAGATGCGAGTCTAAATCATTTTTTTCATCACCTGGATAAAAAGGAAAGCTGGCAATGATACGGGGCAGGCCGCCAATGGATTGAATATTAGAATTGAGTTTTCTTAACCAAGAATCCGCTTCGTTGAACCGATTTTTCCCACGACCTTTCCATTCAACTAAAGGTGTGCCCGCAGCATGAGCTTGATGCAGAGATGGGTTTTCAAAATAACTTCGCGGTCCCGATACATTGAGCGTCTCTAATACTGCTAAAGGATCCAATTCAGAAACTTGAAAGGTGAGTGATACGTAGCCCACACCTGCCGATGCTTTTTCAGCAGCGAGCAGGGGATTGCTTAATTCACTGGAAGTTGGATTAACCACCTCGTTCACAGTAGAGAGTAAAATCGAATTGTCTAACTATGCCTTCACTCCCGCCGCAGAATCTTCAATTGGCGGGAAAAGTATGCATTTTTCTGACACTTTTTTACCCGTACAAACGGTTGACCAGTTAAGCTGTCCATCAAAATGAGTGGGTACCGGCTGACCGATATTTACGAGAAGTTTAGCCGCAGACTCGGGCATGATCGGCAATAAAACAGTTCCCACTAATCGCAGACCTTCGGCCACATAAGCCAGACATGAGTCGAGGCGTGCTTTGTCTTGAGGGTCAGTTGACTTAGCTAATTTCCACGGTGCGCGAGTTTCAATAAAAGCATTCATCGCACTGACGAATACCCAGAGCGATTCAAGTGCATGGCTGATTTGATAAGTCGCGAAGGAATCAAAATATTTTTTGTGTGTGACTGCCCACAAATCACGCAGCAACTTTTCTAAGTCTTCATCGGCACTCGGAGCAGGAATACTCCCAGCATAATTTCGACCCACCATGTTGAGGAGGCGATTCACTAAATTACCGAGATTATTAGCTAGATCGGCCTTATAGCGTTCACCGAAAGTTTTATGGGAAAAGTCCGCATCTTGTCCGACAACCATCTCGCGGCTTAAGTAATAGCGGAAGGCGTCAGCACCGTGAGATTGAATTAAATTTAAGGTATCATTGGCATTACCTTCACTCTTGGAGGCCTTTTTGTTGTCCACAGTCCACCATCCGTGCACTAGGAGTTGTTTAGGTGGCTCAATATTGAGCGCCTTCAGCATACAGGGCCAATAAACTGCGTGTGGAGGCGATAAAATGTCTTTACCGATTACATGAACATCTGCCGGCCAGAGATTTTTGTCCGCTACTGCTGAATAATAATTAGTTAGGGCATCAAACCAAACATAGGTGACAAAATTCTTATCGAAGGGTAGTTCAATTCCCCAGGTGAGACGAGACTTGGGACGTGAAATACATAAATCATTTAAAGGCTCTTTTAGGAATTCAAGAACCTGTTTAGCACGGAAAGAGGGATTAATGAAATCGGGGTGACTTTTAATATGCTCAATCAACCAAGGTTGGTACTGTGATAATTTAAAGTAATAATTTTCTTCCGTAGTTTGGGTCACCTCGCCGTAAATTTCCGGCCAATTTCCATCCACGTCGCGATCCTTGTCGGTTAAAAATTGTTCCTGACGAGTGGAATACCAATCGGTTTTTTTACCCAAATAAATCAAACCTTGGTCGTAGAGTTTTTGGAGAAAACTTTGAACAACTAACTTATGGCGAGACTCGGTAGTACGAATGTAATCGTCGTTAGAAACATTTAACGACTTGAGCATCGCTTTAAAGATTTCGGCGATTTCATCGACAAACACCTGAGGGTTCACTTCACGCTTCTGCGCCGTCTGCTGAACCTTTTGGCCGTGTTCATCGAGTCCGGTAAGAAAGTGAACTTGGTATCCCGACATTCTTTGGTGACGGGAAATAACATCAGCTAAGACCTTCTCGTAGGCATGTCCTAAGTGAGGTGCACCATTGGCATAATCAATCGCGGTAGTGATGTAAAAGGGACGCGTCATGAGACAAAGGGATAGTTAGTAGGCTTGGACGGAACTGACAATCCTGGAAACCCGCTCAGGCGATAATGAGCTATCTAAGGCTAGAAAAGGTTTACAGACGGACAATATCCGGCTGTAGCACGACTTCAAAATTATACCCGATACCTGGACGAAGACTCAGCGTTTTATCGCGCTCCAAGATTTGATAATAATGAATTTTTCCAAAAAGACTCTTATGTTTAGGATCTTCGCTGACGACTTTTGTTTCCAGCCATTCACCGTGAAAATCATCACGTAAAATTTCACAACGATGTGATTCTTGTCCGAGCATTAATGCACCCGCAGAAACCATGCGGGAGTGGAGGGCAGCGATAGGTAGAACGAAGCGGAAATTTTCTAAAACGAGGGCAACTTTAGGCGTTAAGGTGAAACGGCCAGTCATTTTTCCACCGGTAAATTCCCAGTCTACTTTCATGGAAGCTAAACCACTAGATAATTTTTCGGTATGATCAATCAAGTCAGGCTGATCATATCTAAAGTGGTAAGTTCCAGCCTTGGTGCCCATAACGACTTGCATGTTCTTACCGTAGAATGACGGCGTGTATATTTTTCCGCCAATAGTGTATTCAGGGAGAAACGGACTGGTGTAAAAATTACTTGGCCAATCGAACACGCCAGGCATGTGAGGGAACGAGAGGGAATCGCAGAACTTATGCGAACCTTGGGAAACAATGGGAATCAGGATATTCAAACCTGAATCAACATCGGAGTAAGATAATAAACCCTGTTCTTTACGTGGACTTTTATCGAAAGAATAGAAGCGACAAACTAAACCTTTGTTCGCTGGAACAACGTTCATGCTACCGCCGATTGTCTTAGCCAATCGTGACCACTGTGAAAGATACCGTGCCGCATCGAAATTCGCCATGCGTGTTGTGTGACCTGGAATTGTATCGCGTTCACCATCACGAATCACAACAGATCCATGTTCCATGTCGAAGAAAGTGGTAAAGAAATGGGTGTAAAGTCGACGAACTAAGTCGCGGGCGACGGGTTCTTTATCTGATGAAATTAAACGATCACGCAAAGCTTGTAAGATGAGTGTGACGCAGTGCATTTGGGCATAGGCACCGATACCACGTCCATACGACCAACCTAGACCATCTTCACGGACGGTTTCTAAGATAATACGTAAATATTTTTCAGCGACCGTACGCAGCTTGGGCAATTTAGC
>JBAXUJ010000083.1:0-5405 GCA_037129735.1 Opitutia bacterium
GGAACTTTAAAAATTAATAAGACGTTGATTAAAAATGATGTTTTAAGTTTCTCTGCGGCGGGAAAAATTTCTGCTAATCGTGGACAATCGATGATGGATTGGCCCTTAAACATTAAGGCAGATTTACGCGGAGCTGGTGAATACAAAGACTATTTTACGACTTTAGGTTTCGCTAACAGTCAACCTTCACCGGACGGACTCACCCAAGGGCCTGGTATTGAATTCACGGGATCGATTAACAATTTGAAAAACGATCTACAACAGCGACTGCAAGCTGCGATTAATAATATCCAGTCGGGACTTAGCTCTGAAAATCAAAATCCCATCCAAGGATCTTCCACTGCACCCAACCCCACCAACATGGTGCCTAAAAGGATTAACCCCCTTGAATCCATTTTGGGTCGCTAATGAAATTGAGTAATAGACTTAGCAAAGTTAGGCGGGGGATTTTTGTTTTATTTTTCTTAGGACTATGGGCGCTCGCCCTGGGTTCGGCAGGTTTAGGCTGGGGTCATGATTATCAACTTCTTGCATTACGCTTTCCGCGCGTGCTTGCCGCAGTGGTCGCAGGATTCGCCTTAGGAGTCGGTGGGGGCACTCAACAAGGCTTATTCCGCAACCCGCTAGCAGATCCTGGTTTAACCGGTGTTTTCGGCGGAGCACTTCTAGGGATCGCCATCATCATGGCCGGTGGTGGCTCCTGGGTTTGGGAACATACGTGGGCGATTTCGCTAGCCGCATTTCTTGGTGCTAGCGCGATTTCTATCTTACTCGTGATAGTCGGAGGTCGTGGTTCCAGCTCAAAACTTTTACTCACAGGACTTGGACTCAATGCCTTTGCCGCAGCGGGTACCTTAATCATTGCCAATTTATTTAGTTCATCGCGCGATGTTTTACTAAGCGGAATCACCGGCGACTGGATCGGCCTCGCAACATTTTCAAGTATCGCTTGGCCAATGGGACTCTGTGTGATGGCTTCGCTATTTTTAATCAGCCAAGGTCGTTCACTCGATCAACTATCATTGGGCGAAGATGTAGCGCAAACGCGCGGACTCGACGTGAACTCCGTTCGTCGAAGAGGTATATTATTTACCGCTTTAGCTGCCGCCGCCGCGACCTGCTTAGTCGGACAAGTGGCCTTCATTGGACTCATTGCACCGCACTGCGCCCGACTCTTAATCGGGCCCCGACACAAGACCATGCTTCTGCTCTCTGGTATCATTGGCGCAATCTTACTTTTATTGGCTGACACCTTAGGCCGTTCGGTCTGGCCACAAACTCCCCTCTCCGCCGCCGCTATGACCGCTCTTTTAGGTGCTCCCGTATTCATCTGGATCGCCTCACGTCACCATGAGTAACGCACTCATCCATTGCTCTAAATTATCCGTCGAGCAACAGGGCTCATGGATTTTAAATGATATTCATTTAGAAGTCCTCAGCGGACAGAGTCTTGGGATTGTCGGTCCCAATGGCGCAGGAAAAACCACCCTACTCCGCTCTCTGGCGGGCTTAATTCCTCACGCCCAAGGGGCAATAAGGATCAAAGAATGTAATCCACTTAAAACTTCACCAGAAATACTTTCTGAGTTTCTAACTTATTTACCACAAAACCCGATCTCTGCATGGGATTTTACAGTGGGGGATTTCGGAGAACTCTCCACACACCCAGATTTGTACACACACTGGATTAATCGCTTTAAGCTTAAGGAAAAATCGGGCTCAAAATTATCTCAACTTTCAGGCGGAGAGAAAAAATCCGTTCATCTCAGCTTAGCTTTCAGCGTGCTCGGCAATCCCTTACAAAAAATATTATTTTTGGACGAGCCAACAGCCGCACTGGATCATGACCGTGCTGATTTAGTTTCATCGGCGATTAAAGAATTCACCAGCGCCGGTGCCGCGGTTCTTTGTACGACGCATGACCTTTCCTTGGCTCAATCCTGCCATGAAATTTTAGTTTTAGAAGCCGGACGAATCGTTCGAAAAAATGCACCCGCAGGTATTTCAACGGCCGAGCTCATTAAACTCATTGGAAATAAATAATCAGACACTCGGTAACAGCTGACCCGCGCGAGCTGAAGCAAATAAGTATTGTTGAGCCAAGCCAGCGGCTGAACCAAAGTGAATACGCCCAAAGGTTTCGAAATCTGCCGGACGTTTATAATTCAATCCGTAGGCGGATGACAAAGCTTGGACGATCCAAGTATCTACGGGGAAAGATTCTAATCTCTGAAAGCCAAATAAGGCCACGCAGGCGGCAACTTTGGGTCCTACTCCAGGCAGAGTCTGTAATTTTTCTATCAAGTCAGGTGTTGAAAGTTTTTGGAATTCTTCGACCCACTGCGGTTGCGATTCTAACACGCGGGCCGTGTCGCGAATGAATTTCGCACGATAGCCAAGTGCACAGGCTTTTAATTCCGCATCGGTAGCACGAGCCAAAACCGACCAGGTAGGAAGTTGATTAAACGAGCCTGCAATCGGTTCGCCCAGTTGATTGGCTAAACTGGCGACCATTTTTCTGATCTGTAAAATACGTTTATTCGAACTACATAAAAACCCAATTAAAGTTTCATGGGGATCATGTTTTAAAATTCTTAAACCTGGAAAGTTTTGAAGGGCGCGATGAAGCACTGGGTCCGAACGCCAAGGTAGATGGTCGACGAGTACAGCTTGCTGACCTTGAGCGTCAAAATAGTTGAGGAGAAATTTTTCTTGGCAGGCAGCCGATGAATAAGTCCGCCACTCTAAGTGATTTTGGTGATGACGTAGGCCGACAATAGAATTTCCGAGCGGACCTGTCCAAATTCCGTCTTCATTTTTTTCCCAACGAAAAGACTGACCGCCATCGACTTGCTCGCTTAAAGTTTTTTCGGCGACCGGTTGAGATAACGGTAACGGCCGCCACTCGGTCCACGAAAGAGTGGTCATGGATTTACTTACTTTGTAGATCAACCCGAGTTCCCCAGAGGAAACTATGCTCGGAGGCCAGCACCTTACCTTGGCCATCCAACACGCTTAAACGCCACGCAATAGGGGTCCAGCGACCCAATCCAGCGTCTTTACCGGTGAGACCAACTACTAACTCACCAAACGGAAATTTCGGAAGTAGGTTAAGAGAGAAATCATAACGCTCGGGAGCTGATTCTTCGGTGCGAACAATCTCTAAAACAAGGCGACCGTCGCGAGGCGGATCCACGTCGAGTTTGATATAAAAATAATATCCAGCGCGGACATTTTCTACCGTGCGGAAAACAATATCCTGTCCGTGACTTTCTTTGGCTGAAAAAAGTTCGGAAGCACGAGCTACATCGTCTTCGGAGCGACGGCGGGTATGCACGTAGGCGATACCTGGCACCTCTACGCAATTAGGCGGTGGTGAGTCACAAGCCACGAGTGCCAGTGCGCAAAGCACAGCCCTAATAGAAGTTGTGATACCCCGACTGTTCACTTCTTGGACTTCTTCTTGCTAGCCGCAGCACGGGCCTGCTTGATGCGATCTTTTTGGCGCTCAAGGTAGGCGAGGCGACGACGACGTTTGATAACTTTGTTGGATTGCTGACCCATAGTGAATGCATCCTCACTCAACCCTTGATGGGGTCAAGGACAAGGTGCACCAAACACCCTTTTTGAGGGTTTAGATTTTTAAAAAGCCCTTCGCTGGCTGCCTGGGTAGGGATCGAACCTACGACCAAGTGATTAACAGTCACCTGCTCTACCGCTGAGCTACCAGGCAGTGCGAAGGACCTGAATGAAGGCAATAAGGAGGGCTTACTGTCAAACAAATCTCATTCACTTCATGGCCTTGTTTTGTGGGATTTATTTAAAACCCTCTATTCTTTGCGTGTAGGCCCTAATCTCTGGACAGTTCACGGGCTTACCCTTTGCCTTATCGCATGCAGTGGTCCCCTTTACCCGAAACCCCGAATGCGCCAGGCGTGGGCGGGGCCTATTTAGGAACGGCAGGAAAATCACTTTTATTGGCAGGCGGTGCAAATTTTCCGCAAAAGCCCGCTTGGGAAGGTGGAGTCAAATTATGGCACGATACGGTTTACGCACTGGGCCCACGCAGTCGTAAATGGGAAGCCATCGGCAAGTTGCCACGCGCTATCGGCTACGGCACAGGCATCTCCATTCGTGAAGGTCTGCTCGTCATCGGCGGCGCTAATTCCGAAAGACATTTTCCCGACTGCTATCTGCTCACCGTTGTAGACGGAGAATTAATTACGAAGCCTTATCCTTTTCTTCCACGTCCTCTCGCCTACTCCGCAGGCGCACTCTGCGGAAGCAAAGTAATCATCGCAGGTGGCACGGAAAAACCTGATGCGACTTCGGCTTCGTCTTCGGCCTACGCACTCGATCTCGCCAATCTCACTGGCGGCTGGAAAGAACTTCCACTCTGGGGCGGTTCAGGTCGCATGCTCGCGCAAGCCGCCGGCATTAAAGATACTTTCTTTTTATTTGGCGGATTCACTTTAAACAACGGACCGAAAGGCTTAGTCCGTGAATATTTATCCGACTGCTATGCTTTTACCCTCGGTAAAACTTGGAGAAAATGCGAATCCATGCCCAACGCTTTAGCAGCCGCTCCGACACCCTGCCCGGTCATAGGAGATGAAATTTATTTACTCGGTGGAGATGACGGAAAACTTTCGGGAAAAATTGAAGCAGCGAAACATCCTGGGTTCTCCAAAGAAATTTATATTTATAATAAAGCGTTAGACACTTGGACGAAGGCGGGTGAATTGCCCGCAGCGGTTATTGCTACAGGTTGCACCCCTTGGAAGACGGGCTTTGCCGTGGTGAATGGCGAGACCCATCCCTCGCGTCGATCCGCTGAAGGCTGGTTGGGCACCGTAGAATAAAAAACGGCTGTTTCCTTTCGAAAACAGCCGTCTGATTTTCAACTCAGTAAATAATTACCAAGAGCAAGTGGTACCTGCGTATTGTGCGTGCTGACCAAGTTCTTCTTCAATGCGGAGGAGTTGGTTGTATTTAGCAACACGATCCGAGCGACAGAGTGAGCCGGTCTTAATCTGACCCGCATTTAGGCCCACGGCGATGTCAGCAATCGTCGCATCTTCGGTTTCGCCCGAACGGTGAGAGATAATGGCTGAGTATCCTGCGCGTTGTGCCATTGCTACAGCGTCGAAGGTCTCAGTGAGTGAGCCAATTTGGTTCACCTTAACGAGAATCGAATTAGCAGTCTTGGTCTTGATACCACGGGAAAGGAATTCGGTATTGGTTACGAATAAATCGTCACCGACTAATTGTGTATTCGCACCCATCGCATCGGTAGCTTTCTTCCAACCAGTCCAATCCGCTTCGGAGAAACCGTCTTCGATGGAAACAATCGGATAACGCTTTTGGAGATCTTGATAGAACTTAATCATCTGCTCCGAGTTGCG
>JBAXUJ010000084.1:0-5352 GCA_037129735.1 Opitutia bacterium
ACGAAATAAGCTAGGCCTTTTTCTTCACGCACTCTTTGGAAGAGTCCACTCGCCATTCCGCTTAACAATTCCTCAATCACATTCGCAGCGGTAACCATGGTAGGAGCGAAACCACAATGGGGAAAAGCCAGACACACCACCGCTTGTTCACCTACGGCCGTAAACTGATCCTGACTGCTGGCCTTAATCGTGTGTTGCTTGAGTGTTTGTTGTTTAAATTCAATTTTGGGTAAAACGCCGAAATACTTCTTAACAAAATCCAATGCGATGCGACGATCAAACGAGCCGCTAATACCAATGACTAAATTGGAGGAGACTACTAACTTTTGGTGTAAGGCAATGATGTCGGACTGTTTTAATTTTTCTAAAGTTTCGGGCGTACCACCTGCATCAATACTCAAAGCGTGATTTCCGAAAAATTGTTTCAATAAACGCAGACGTGCCTTCTCAACAATATCATCGGCCGCCTCTTTACAGGCCGCAATCGAGCTGGCTTTTTCCGACTCAAAAGCGTCGCTCAATAATTTCGGAGTGAGAACACCATTCTTAACCAGCTCAGCGATTTGCTCGAAGTCAGAACTGAGTGCCTCGCCCCACAGGCCACATGATAACTGAGAACCAACATCGGCAAAGGTTGCGCCAATACGGTCAACGATTTGAGCAACTTCTTGTCGAGTATGCTGTACGGTGTCGCGGGTTAACAGAGTTGAAAGAATTCCAGTCGCACCTCTTTTTTCGTCATTTTCATAAGCAATACCGGCCGAGAAATAGACACCAAATCCTGCCTTCGGTACCGAATGGTCTTCTTGCAGAACTACGCGCACACCATTCTCTAGTGTGATGACCTCGAAAGAATCAGGAGTTTTAATTTTAGTTTTAGTATCGGCAGTCGTTACAGACTTTTTAGCGTTCATGACCGCAAGAGTAACCGACTCAGGTTTCAAATAAGTACGACCGACCTGGGTAAGATCTTCGGGCGTTAAACGTGCTAACTCCTCTACCCCGCGAAGTGGCCAAGCGTGATCATAGCCAATACATGCCGCATAAGCGCTACGGGCAGTCGCTGAATGAATGGTTTTAAGTCCATTGACCATCGCGACGACTGTTTGACGGCGTACTTTTTCAAATTGCGCCTGACTGACTCCGTTTTCCTGAAGTTCATTAATTTTTTCTAAGATAGATTTTTCGATGACGGTGTAATCAGCGTGGGCATCGCCGATCCAACTCAACCAAGCCAATCCAATGTCCTTCAAGCCCATCGCATGAGCATCAATAGAATGTACTAACTTTTTATTTTCGCGGAGTTCGTCCCATAAAATTGAGCTATTGCCACTGCCCATGACGCCCAAGAATAAATCGATGGCACTTCGGTCCTTCGCAAAGAAGCCTGGAATCTTCCAAGTCGCAACGCCTTTACAAATTGAAACATCGCGCGCTACTTCGACGCGACGTGGACCCGCATGTGGCGGCTCGATGATGGGTACTTCCTGAATGACAGGAGTTCTAGAAAATCGTCCAAACCACTGCTCTACTGATTTAAAAACCTCATCCGGTTCCATCGAACCACCAATCGCCAAGACAACATTCTCAGGCGCATACCTGCCTTTGTGGTAAGCCCGTAAATCGTCAGGGGTGATTTTAATAAATAAGTCTTTGTGACCGATGATGGGGTGACGCATCGGATGCACATGGAGTGCTTCTTCTAAAATCTTTTCAGCGAAAATACTGTCATGCTCATCGTCACGCATAGCGATCTCACGTAAGATTACATCTCTCTCCAACTTAGCATCGTCCTCATTGATTAATGGATCAAAAACCATTTCTGAAATAGCCTCCATCGCCGTTTCAAATCCTTCTTCCGGTGCATCCACGTAGTAAACCGTACGATCAAAAGTCGTGTAAGCGTTTGAGTTACCACCCACACGGTGGATGGCTTCGGTCAGTTCGCGATTCGCGAAGCGAGCGGTGGCTTTGAACACCATGTGCTCAAGATAATGTGAGATGCCTGAGCCTTCCCATCTACCCTCCTGTGCGCTACCTGTGCGCACCCACGCTTGCACGGTACAAAGACCAATCCCAGGACGGTGAGTGTACAAAACCTCTAGGCCATTCGCGAGAACCCTTCGCTCCGGGGCTGACCCAGCGATTTGTGTGAAACTTAAACCTTCAAGGTATGCCATTGATTGAGCGTATGCCACCTTTGACCCTTGGTGCAAGTGTTCGCATTAAATAAATTTAGTTAGGCCTGAGAAATTAAATCATCTAAATCCAAAGGCAAAGTAGTCATTTCTAAATTTCCCTTTGCATCTAATGGCCACTCACTCTTCGGGCGGTCCCAATATAATTCTACACCGTTGCCATCTGGATCACGCAAATACAGGGCCTCACTCACGCCATGATCGGCAGCCCCATCCAAGGTAATGCCCTTCGCCTGGAGTTGTTTTAAAACTTTAGCTAAGTCGCGACGCGTCGGGTAAAGAAAAGCAACATGGTACAATCCTATTGTACCCAGGGGCGGTGCCACACCATCGCGACTTTCCCAAATATTGAGTCCAATGTGGTGATGATAGCCGCCAGCGGAAAGAAACACCGCGGATTGACCATAAAACTGCGTAATCTCAAAGCCCAGAACACCTTGATAAAAAGCGAGTGCGCGATTGAGATTAGACACCTTTAGATGAATGTGACCCACCCGAACTCCACTGGGGACTTCATATTTTTCCATCTTTTCAATGAAAACTGAATGCCACTAAAAGCAAATGAAACAATGCCATTGAATAAAATATAAACCCTCGGTATTCAGTTTCTTACTTTAGTTAGAAAACCACGCTCAGTCCAATATGTATATCCCACCAGAAATTCGTTCCCAGCTTGAAGAAATCGAGCGCCGATCGGGGTATCTTTGGAAGTTCTTAGACGTGACGGGCAAACAAGCCAAGATTGCAGAGCTGGAAAATCAAATGACCGCTGCCAACTTTTGGGACAGTCAAAAATCCGCACAAAAAGTTATTTCCGAGTGTAATAATTATAAAAGCGTCGTAGCTCCACAAGTGGCGTTCAAACGCAAACTGGAAGACACCAAAACTTTAGCGGAAATCATTGTCGAGTCACCCGACGGCACTGTGGATGCAGAATTAGAAGAGCTTCGTAAATCATCGGCAGATCTAATCACCGAAGTATCAGACCTCGAAATCGCTTCATTCCTTTCTGGTCTCCACGATAAATCCAACGCCATCGTCACCATCAAAGCAGGTGCTGGTGGTACCGAGTCCAACGACTGGGCCGATATTCTTTTCAGAATGTACACGCGTTGGGCTGAACGTCGCGGATTCAAAATTGAAATTGAAGACGTGGCTGAAGGTGATGGCGCTGGAATCAGTCAAGCTACCTTCCGTCTCGAAGGTCCTAACGCCTATGGTTATGTAAAAGCTGAACGGGGCGTCCATCGTCTCGTCCGTATTTCTCCTTTTGATGCGAATGCTCGACGTCACACCTCGTTTGCATCGGTCGACGTCGTTGCGGAAATCGATGATGATATCGACGTCGAAATCAACGAGGCCGATCTACGCGTCGATGTCTACCGTTCGAGCGGTAAAGGCGGCCAACACGTGAACAAAACTGAATCTGCGGTGCGCCTCACGCACATTCCGACGGGTTTAGTCGTCGCCTGCCAACGCGAACGTTCCCAGGTAAAAAATCGTGCCCTCGCTATGAAAATTTTGCGTGCCCGTATTTACGAAAAGATGCTGGATGATAAACGTACCGAGATGGAACGTTATTACGGAGAAAAAGGTGATATCGGTTGGGGTAACCAAATTCGCTCCTACGTATTCCAACCTTATCAGATGGTGAAAGATTTACGCACCGGCGTTGAAACTGGTAATATTCAAGCGGTGATGGATGGCGATATCGATGCCTTTATTAATGGCTGGCTGCGTGCCGGCGGACCTCGTACTCGTAATAAAGATATTAAAATCGACGATTAAAGCTCATGCCTTCGCAACAAGTACTTCGTCAAAAGTTATTAGAGCCACCTCTTTTTGCGGAAAAGATTTGGAAGCTTTCGCCTGAACCCTGGCCGATCTCCGAATCACAATTAAAAGAAATTAAAACCATCGGTGCGGCGTGCTATAGTTATCATCAAGCCATGGAGCGTCTGTATGTTCGCTCTTTCACTGATAAGAAAATTTTAAGAAACCGCGATATCCATGCTAAATGGGTTTCAACTTATTTAGACCGCTTTAAGCCTCAAGGACTCATCGATCACGGTAGACACCGCATGATTAAAGGTCAGACCCCTTTAGTTCTTCGACCTGATTTACTCATCACCGACCAAGGTTTTACGATGTCGGAACTCGATAGCGTTCCCGGTGGTATTGGTCTGACTGCTTATCTCAACGAGGTATACGCGGAAGATTTCCCGAATTTAATCGGCGGCGTGGATATGCCGAAGAACTTTTATCAGACACTCCAACGTCTCACCCCTAACGTTAAGTTCCCTTTGATCGCAATCGTGGTCAGCGAAGAGTCAGCGACGTATCGACCTGAGTTTGAATGGCTCGGAGAAAAGCTGAGAAGTCAGGGCCACGATGTTCACGTGGTCGACCCATCACAAATCATGCAAATGAGTGATGAATCTTTTATCCCCGTCGACGGTGCTCCCAAAAAAGTAGATTTGATTTATCGTTTCTTCGAATTGTTTGACCTAGCCAACGTCAAAGGCGCGGATGGTTTATTTAACGGAATCGAAGCGGGTAAAGTAATGCTCACTCCTCCGATGAAAGCATTCCAAGAGGAGAAGCTCGGACTGGCGTTACTACACCACCCTATTCTTTCAGAGTTCTGGAAAGAAAATCTTCCCGAAGATCACTACGAAGCTCTCTATAAAATTGTGCCCAAGACTTGGATTATGGAGCGCACGGAACTTCCACCCACCGCTGTTTTACACGCTCCGCAGATTAATGGACGTCCGATTCGCGATTGGACGGAACTTGCTGAAGCCTCCCAACGCGATCGTAATTATATTATTAAAGCTAGTGGCTTCCACGAAACCGCTTGGGGTGCACGCAGTGTGACTTTAGGGAGCGACGTATCGCGTGAACAATGGCTTGAGGCGATTGAGAATGCTTTGGATCCGGAAAATGAAACTTTCCATATCTTACAAGAGTATCATAAGCCTAGACGACTCTCTCACCCCGTTTATACGGATGATGGTGCGGTTGCTACGGCTGAGGGTCGCGTTCGCCTCTGTCCTTATTATTTCGTGAATGGTGAGACCGTTGAGTTTTCGGGTATCTTGTCTACTTTCTGTCCGGCTGATAAAAAGATTATCCACGGCATGAAAGATGCGGC
>JBAXUJ010000085.1:0-5316 GCA_037129735.1 Opitutia bacterium
GGTCCGCTGATTAATCCCGCCCAACCCGCTTACATGTTAGTAGGCGTTTACGATCAGCGTTGGGTCGAGCCGATGGCATTAGCATTACACGACCTAGGCGTTAAACGCGGTCTGGTGGTTCACGGCCAAGTAGGCGAGGGGATGGACGAAGTTACAACTGCCGGACCCACCATCGTCCGTGGCTGTGGTGAACTTCTTCATGTAAACGCTACCTGGTTGCCTGGTGACTTCGGTTTTAATCAAGCCCAGAGCACTGATTTAAAAGGCGGCACACCCGAAGAGAACCTCGTTATGTTCAGTGATTTATTAGTCGGCGGTGTCGAGGAAGGCCTACTTGACACTTTATGCCTTAGTGCTGGTACGGCTTTGTGGGTGGCGAACAAAGTTAAAGATCCAGCCGAAGGTGCGAAACTCACACGAGAAATTATTCTCAACGGAAAGTTGCGTGAGGAAGTGCGTCGACTGCGTGAAGCGTATCGCGACTAACTAAGCAACTTATTCAAAGTGCGTTCGGTTGCACCTTGATTGCTCTTATGCCATACCACACCAGCGGTGGACATTTTTGCGAGTGAGTTTCGGTCGCGCGATAAAGTTAAAATTTCTTTAAGCACTTCATCGGCATCGGTGCATTTGATGGCTGCACGACTTTTTTCTAATCCCTGACAAATGGATTTAAAGTTAGTCATGTGGGGACCGTAGATAACAGGCACGCCAGCGGCTGCGCATTCGATGGGTGTTTGTCCGCCGTCATGCGGAGGAAGGCTTTTGCCGGTGAAAGCTAAATCCGCGGCGCGGGTGAGTTGACGTAGTTCGCCTGTAGTATCGCCCAAGTGAATAATGGTTCCTTCGGCGGCTTGTGGTCCTTTTACCGAACGTTGGTGGTAGTTTAGGCCTGAACCTTCTAATAATTTGAGAACTGAATCACGGCGTTCAGCATGGCGGGGAACTAATAAAAGTCGGGCATCAACTCCCGTATCACGTAAGTTTTTCAGTGCTTTGATCAATACCGCTTCTTCGCCTTCCCAGGTAGATGATCCGAGCAGTACGATGGTTTCAGGCGAATTTCCGAAGCCCAGATGTGAACGCAATTTATTTTTATCAGCCGTGGATAAAGGTCCATCTGCACTGACATCAAATTTCAAGTTACCCGTAACTTCGATTTGGTTATCAATGTCACAGATTATTTTTAAGCGTCGTGCGTCTTCTTCGCTTCCCGCACCAATCCAAGAAAACTGTTTTAAAAGATTTTTGGTAATCGATTTAAATTTCTGGTGACGAGCGAATGACTTGTCCGACAGACGTGCATTAATCAGGTAAGCTGAGACGTTGTGATTTTTAGCTTGTTGTAAATGTTCGGGCCAGAGTTCGCCTTCAGCTAAAATAATTTTATCGGGCGCAATCCGCGACCAAGCGAGTCGGCTGCATGGCCAAAAGTCTAAAGGAAAAAATCCGATCCCGATGCAAAGTTCTTTATAACGATCTTGGGCAATGCGATATCCGGTGCTGGTTGTAGTGGTTAGAACCACTTCAGTTCTAGCTCTTGCTTTGAGCTGTTGGAGTAGGGGGCCGATGGCTTCGATTTCTCCCACCGAGACGGCCTGAATCCAAATTCGACGGTGACCTGCGTTTTTTGAGGGCAGGGAAGGAAACAGCCCAAAACGCTGAAAAAATCCGTCACTATAGCCTCCACGACGTAACATTCTCCAGATATAATAGGGAGATGCCAGAATCAGCAGGGGTATAAAAAGGATGCGGTAAAACCAAATCATAACGGGAACGCCCTATCTATTGCTGAATAGAATAAGAAAGTCAGCCCTTTTTCCCTTGCCAGAGGGGGTAAGGATTGTTTGAAACCACTTTCCACCGTTTGAAGCGACCGCCGATTGCTTCGAACATAACAACCAAAACAGTCAAACACACCTGATCCAATGTCCTCTCCTTCGGCAAGAAGCGGGATACGGAGCTAACAAAAATATGAACATCACAGTAAAAGACCTACTCGACGCGGGCGTCCACTTCGGACACCAAACCCGTCGTTGGAATCCTAAATCCCGTCCTTTCATTTTCGACCACCGCAATGGTGTTTCGATTATTGATTTGGAAAAGTCACATGCGTGCCTCGCCGCCGCTGTTGCTTACCTCGAAGATACCGCTGCCAAAGGCAAAGATATCCTCTTCGTTGCAACCAAGCCCCAAGCACAAGAAGTCGTACGCCAAGCTGCTAAGTCAGTTGGCATGCCCTTCGCCGTGAATCGCTGGCTCGGTGGCACACTCACCAATTTCGCGACCATCAAGAAGTCGCTCGATTCCTACCGCACCTACCTCCGTATGGAGCAAGACGGTTCTCTCGCTAAGATGCACAAAAAAGAAGGTGCAGCTGTTCGTCGCGAGATGGCTCGTATGCAACGTAACTTCGAAGGTTTACTCGAATACCGCGACCTGCCTGCTGCGATGATCGTCATCGATAGTAAACAAGAAGCGATTGCCGTTAACGAAGCTAACCGCCTCAAGATTCCTGTTATCGGTCTCTGTGATTCGAATTCCGATCCTTCAGTTCTCCAATTCCCAGTTCCAGGTAATGATGACGCTGCTAAATCAATCCGTTTAGTCGTCGAAGTTCTTACCCAAGCCGTTCAAACTGGAATTGCTCGTCGTAAGACTGAGCGCGATCCTCGTAAGACTGTATCGCCTATCAGCCGTTCCGAAAACGGTGAATCCGTTCAACCTGAAGTGACTATTTCCAAAGAACTCATGGAAGCTAGCAACGGTGTTGAAGAAGAAGTGGAAGGCGCTCCAAAAAGCAAAGCCCCACGTCTCCGTAAGTCCTCCAAGTAATTACATACAATTATGTCCGCAATTACTGCACAGACTGTAAACGATCTGCGTCAGCGCACCGGCGCTGGCCTCATGGATTGCAAGAAAGCCCTCACTGAAGCCAATGGCGACATGGAGAAGGCAGTCGAAATCTTACGCATCAAGGGTATCGCCACTCGTAACAAGAAAGCTGATCGCAAGGCCAGCGAAGGTATTCTCGCCGTTCAAGTAGACGCTGATGGTAAATCAGCCACTTTACTCGAATTGAATTGTGAAACCGACTTCGTTGCGAAGAACGAAAACTTTATCGCTCTCGCCAAAGACTTAGTTGGCCAAGCGATTAAGAACGGCGTCGATAATTTCCTCGATCAACCTTACCACGCTGACTCCAGTCGCAAAGTGAATGATTTCTTAAACGATCAAGTCACCAAGATTGGCGAAAACTTAAAGGTCTCACGTGTTTTAAAATTCCCAGCTTCTGGTTCTGGTCGCGTTTCTGCCTACGTTCACACGGGTGCTAAAATCGCGGTTCTCCTTGAGCTTTCCACTAAATCACCTGCAGGTGCTTCCCACGCCGATGTTGCTGAATTCGCCCGTCAAATGGCGATGCAAGTAGTCGCTAATAACGGACGTTTCGTTCGTCGCGAAGATGTCTCTCCTGAAGTCGTTGCGAAGGAAAAAGAAATCGCTCTCGAGTTCACTAAGTCCGAAGCCGATAAGGCAATCGAAGAAGTGAAGCGCGTCATCGAAGACTATAAAGGCCAGATGGTTGAACAAACCGCTGCCAACAATGCCGAAGCGATTGCTGAATTAACTAAGCGCATTGGTGTTGCTGAAAAACAACTCATTGCTGCTGAAGGTCGTAAGAAATCTCAATTATCAAACATTGAGAAAATTATCTCCGGCCGCGTTGATAAGTACTTCGCTGAAGTCTGCTTACTCGAACAGTCCTACTTCCGTGATCCAGATAAGAAGGTTTTAGAATTGTTAGCCGAACTCTCCAAGAAAATCGGAGAAGAGGTTTCCATCGTTCGCTTCACGCGTTACACCGTAGGCGAAACCGCTGCTGAGTAATCAGTCTGAATCATCACTAAAAGGGCCGACTTTCCTAAGAGAGTCGGCCCTTTTCTTTACAATAATACTTTAACTGGTAAGGTTGTGAGTATGGCATTTCGACCCGATATCTTTTGGCGATCCGCCCGCGGTCATTGTCCCGATTGTAATCAAGATATTAACCCGCCCGGTGTCGCCCTTTGGAAAAAATTATTTAACACTCCGATGCAATGTGCGGGCTGTGGAATGACGCTGCGACGTAAGGAAGGTTTTTTCCTCGGTTCGATTGTCTGGAACTACGGACTGATTTCATTCGGCGTCTTGCCGATACTTTTGCTGTGTCTGAATCGAAATTGGATTTCAACCGACCACGCTATTCAAGTCGCCGTTATCGCAGCTCTCGTTCTTCCATTTTTCATCCATGGCTTTGCCTGGAGATTATGGATTGGAACTTACTACGCGTTCCTACCAGATCAGTTGCCGTCCTCTGGTCGACGTCTCGACGACTAACTTTCGCGTGAAGCCATCTGCGTGATGAGCATGCAGAGGAAATCTGTATTCGCTTCACAGGCACGTAGATTTTGTACGGCATCATCGGTCAGTTGATTGATACGCGCTCGTGTCGCTTCGACTCCGTTAAGATTAACGAAAGTTAACTTCCCGTTGTCTTTATCAGCACCTACGGGCTTGCCTAAACTAGCTGTAGTTCCGTGAGCGTCTAATAAATCGTCGACCAGTTGGAAGGCGATGCCGGCTTGTTGACCGGCTAATCTGAAATGTTCGACCTCTTTAGCTGAAGCACCGCCAATGCGAGCACCCATCGTTAATGATACGCTCAACATCGCTGCAGTTTTTCCGTGTAAAATAAATTCGAGTCGCTCAGCCTGATTTTTCTTATGGCTCGTATTCATATCCTCGGCTTGTCCACCGACGAGTAAAGTTGATCCAGAAGCGTCAGCCAGTTCGCTTACGAGTTCTTGAACGAGAGTTGGATTATCCGCGTAGCCTTGGGTGAGAAGCTTGAATGCTAAAGGAATTAAAGCATCACCAGCGAGTAGGGCAGTGGCCTCGTCGAACGCCTTATGACACGAGGGTCTTCCGCGACGTAAGTCCGAATTATCCATGCACGGTAAGTCATCATGGATAAGGGAATACGTATGAATACACTCAATCGCCGTTGCTGCGTGGCGTGCATCAGCATCAGCGCGAAACGCTTTAGCAGCGGCCAGGCAGAGTACTGGACGTAATCGTTTACCGCCGGCTTCGAGCGAGTAACGCATCGCCTCATGTAAACGCGCGGGTGATGTCGTGGCTGAAGGTGTAAGCGAACGCAGAGCCTTTTCTGCTTCTTGGGTTAAGTCATCGAACTGCTTCTGGAAAAGCGCAGCGTCCATTTTATTCTTCGCTTTTACCTAATTTAAAAAATGTAGCGGTACGACCGACGGAACC
>JBAXUJ010000086.1:0-5263 GCA_037129735.1 Opitutia bacterium
CTTTCTTCGATATAGAAACCGTCTTCTTCGTCATCTTCTAAGAAAACGTGGGCTTCATTGACTCGACCAAATAGATTATGCAAGTCGCCCATGATATCTTGATATGCACCGACCATGAAGGCGCCGATATAGTAGGGTTGACCTTCTTTAAGAGGGTGAAGTGCTAAAGTGCGACGCACGTCTTCGAGATCGATAAAGTCATCCACCTTACCATCGGAATCGCAGGTGATATCCACGAGCGTCGCTTGAACGGAAGGACGTTCATTGAGACGGTGAATGGGTGCGATAGGGAAGAGTTGATCGAGAGCCCAGTGGTCGAGCAACGATTGAAATACGGAGAAATTACAGACGTATTGCTCGGCCAACATGGAATCGAGTTGGGCGAGTTCATCAGGAATATCTGCAGTGCTAGAGAGGCTTTGACGGATTTGTCGGCAGATGTCCCAGAAAAGGCGGTCGGCCATTGCGCGATCAGCTAACTTTAAATTACCGAGATTAAAACGGGCATGAGCTTCTTCGCGTTTTTGTTTCGCATCGTGATAACGCTCAAGAGGATCGAACTTACGTTTATTTTTTCGAATCGCTTCTAACTCTTTGACGATTTGGTGAGCCTTGGCACTGGGTTTGCCTTCAAGGTTTTCATCGCGTGAAATACGATCAACGGCTTCGAAAATTAAAATCGAGTGAGGGGCGACTAAAGCGCGACCAGACTCGGAAACAATATCAGGAACTTCGATCTTACTTTCTTCGCAAATTTGTTTGATGTTCGCAACGACGTCGCGTGCGTACACTTCCATGCTGTAATTCATGGAGGACTCGAAAGCAGAACGGCTGCCATCGTAGTCGATACCCAGACCGCCACCGACATCGAGAAGACCCATGGGGAAGCCCATGCGCTTAAGTTCGCAGTAAAAACGTGCAGCTTCGGTAACCGCTTTTTTGATGGTTCCAATATTGGGAACTTGTGAGCCAATGTGGAAGTGAACGAGACGTAGCGCATCTTTCATCTTCGCCTTCGTTAATTTTTCGGCAGCGACAACAATTTCTGAAGCCGTTAAACCGAACTTAGCATTTTCGCCTGTACTATCGGCCCATTTACCTTCCCCGGCCGTGGTTAATTTAACGCGAATACCGATATGTGGCTGCACGCCCATGCGTCGGGCAATGCGGATAATCGCATCCACTTCAGAAAGTTGTTCGACGACGATGATGGTTTGTTTGCCGAGGCGGCGACCCATCAAGGCGAGCTCGATATACTCTTCGTCTTTATAACCGTTACAGATCAGTAATGCTTTACGATTTTCGAGGAGGGCGAGGGCGATGATGAGTTCGGGCTTAGATCCAGCCTCTAATCCGAAATCGTATTCTTCACCCGCATCGAGAATTTCTTCTACGACTTCGCGTAGTTGATTTACTTTAATCGGGAAAACTCCCCGATAGCGTGCGTGGTAATCTTCTTCTTCAATCGCACGACGAAAGGCTTCGTTGATTTGGGTGACGCGTTGACGGAGTAAATCTTGAACACGAATAGTGAGGGGTGGTTTTAAGCCAGACGCTTCCGCTTCCTTCACAATATCAGCGATACGAATTTTTCGATGATCGCCTTTCGGGTGAACACAAAGATTCCCTTGGGTGTCGACGGAGAAGTTATTACCTCCCCAGCGTTTGAAGCCGTAGTAATCTTCGGCGTGTTTGATGGTCCAAGACGGTTGTTTGCTCACGTGTGTAGAGCGTCAGACATTTAATTGTCTCGCCGAGAGTGCAAGGGGAAATCGTGGTAAGTTTCACCTTCGGACTCGACCCCTTGGCGACATGGGATTGTGATAGGTCCATGTCCGCGTCTGACATAATCAAAGCTACCATAAAATTGCGTTCACAACTACGTGACCTCCAATTTTCCAGTCCGGCTGATTATGTTTACAGTCCTCTGGACTACGCTTGGGAGTCGCACGAAGCTTATTTGACACAGTATGGCGCGACGGGACCAAAAAAAGTGCTTTTTTTAGGGATGAACCCAGGGCCATTTGGAATGGCGCAGACGGGAATACCTTTTGGGGAAATTGAGTCGGTGCGTGACTGGATGGGTTTGGAGCGGCCAGTCGGGCGACCCGATCGAGAGCATCCCAGTAAAAAAGTCACGGGCTTTGCTTGTACGAGGTCGGAAGTAAGCGGACGACGACTTTGGGGATTATTTAAAGAACGATTTGTAACCGCCGAAAAGTTTTTCAAAGATCATTGGGTTCATAATTACAATCCATTGCTCTTTATCGAAAATACGAAAATTGGACGCAATGTTGTCCCTGAAGAACTTCCAGCTGAATCGATTCGTGCAGTCAACGAAGCGTGTGATGCCTATCTGCGAGTCTTGGTTGATGAGATGAAAATTAAAACTGTCGTGGGTGTGGGTGGATACGCTGAGACACGCGCCCGCGAAGCGCTCAAGGGTTATCCCATTCAATTTGCAAAAGTCTTACATCCCAGTCCCGCCAGTCCGGTTGCTAATCGTGGTTGGGCTGAAGCCGCCACACGTGAACTTGAAGCACAAGGAGTCTGGCAATAATGGCTTTGATTGAATCCATTTTAGCACGTCCGTATTTCCGACAAAAACTTTGGCAGTGGTGGTATCCCTATTTTACCCGCAAAGTTAAAAGTCAGGGCATCGATTTTCTGAATTATGCTTTTGAGACTAATCCGCGTATGCAGATTCCATTGGAAATTTCTGATGAGCAGAATCGGCCCAATATTCAGCTTTATCATCACATCGCTTCGTATGCAGATTTTAAAAATAAAAGAGTATTAGAGGTGAGTTGTGGGCATGGCGGTGGGGCATCGTACCTTACCCGATATTTAAAACCTCTTGAATATACGGCTATCGATTTAAATCCGGCAGCGATTGAATATTGTCGAGCTCGTCACGCCGTGCCTGGATTAAAATTCATGCAAGGTGATGCAATGATTTTACCTTTTGCAGATGGTAGTTTTGATGTCGTGATCAATGTGGAGGCCTCGCATTGCTACCCGTATTTCTCTCAATTCCTGAAAGAAGTTGCCCGTGTTTTAAAACCTGGTGGGCAATTCGTTTATGCTGATTTACGATATGAAAGCGGGCTAGAGGAATGGATGAAGGATTTATTTAGCCAACCCTTGTTGCACGTGAATCAGATGCGTCTGATTAACCCTGAAATTATTCGCGGCATGGAATTGAATACTCCACGCTATACCCAGATGGTCGAAGACTGTTTACCTAAATATTGGCACAAACTCGCTCTTGATTTTGCGGGCGTAAAGGGGTCGAGACTTTATCGAGATGCGCAGAGCGGTGAACTTACTTATCGTTCACTACATCTGACGAAGATCCAAAATTAACCCTGTCGGGATTCGAGTTCTAACCAACGCTGCATGGCGACGTTATGTTCTGCGTCGATTATTTGTAAGCGCTTTTGTAATTCGGCAAAAAGTGCTCCACCATTTTTGTAAACTTCTGGATCAGCTAATTGAGCGGTAATTTTAGATTGTTCGGCTTCGAGTTCGGCAATCTTACCCGGAAGTTCGATGATATCTTGGCGGTCTTTATTGCTCAATTTAGCTGTTTTACCAGCTGCAGGTTTAGTTTCTGGTGTTGGAGTCGCTTTTGCAGCGGTGGATTGTCCGCGTTTACTGTTTGCGATTCGTTCCACTTCGTTACGCCAATCGGTATATCCGCCCGCATGTTCGGTGACGATACCATTGCCTTCAAAAACGAGTGTGCTCGTGACCACGTTATCGAGGAAGTCTCGATCGTGACTGACGATAATCAGCGTGCCTTTGTACTCTACGAGTAGGTCTTCAAGGACGTCTAAAGTTTCCGCGTCTAAATCATTGGTCGGTTCGTCGAGAACTAAAACATTGGCAGGCTTGGTGAAGAGACGTGCCAGGAGAAGTCGATTACGTTCACCACCTGAGAGCACTTTGGCTTTGGAGCGAGCACGTGTAGGTTCGAATAAGAAATCTTGGAGATAGCTGATAACGTGACGGGAGCGTCCTTGAACTTCAACGGTGTCAGAATCTCCAGCGAGGTTTTCGGCGACGGTTAAATTATCGTTAATCAATCCTCGCATTTGATCGAAGTAAACGACTTCAAGTTTCGTACCGAATTTAATATTTCCACCGGTGGGTTGGAGTTGGCCCATTAACATTTTAACTAAAGTAGTTTTGCCGGCACCGTTGGGACCGATGAGTCCAACCTTATCTCCGCGATTTAAACGTAGGGTGAAATCACGAATCACTTTATGGTCATTTCCATAGGAAAATTCGATATTTTCTGCTTCTACGACACGTTCGCCGGACCGATCCGCGGTGCTGATTTCCATTTTAGCCGCTCCTGTAGCACTCCGCATATCCGCACGGACTTGTCGGAGGACTTTTAAAGCCTCCATACGGGCGTTGGATTTGGTGCGACGAGCGCCCGGACTTCTGCGTGACCAAGCTTCTTCTTGAGAAAGTTTTTTATCGAAGGCTGCTTTTTGTCTTTCTTCGGCGATGAACAATTCTTCTTTTCGAACAAGGTAGGTATCGTAATCGCAAGACCAACTCATCAGCTTTCCGCGGTCGAGTTCGATAATCCGATTTGCCATGCGACGGAGAAAAGCTCGATCGTGTGTGACGAATAAAAGAGGAATCTTTTCTTCTAATAAAAACTCTTCCATCCAGAGAATCGACTCCAAATCCATGTGATTAGTCGGTTCATCAAGTAAGAGTAAATCGGGCTTAGCGGCGAGGGCCTGAGCGAGTAGGCAACGACGTTTGAGGCCGCCGGATAAATCATCAAAAGCTTTTTCGGGATCGAGTCCTAGCCGTTCGATTAAACTATCGACGCGGACATCGCGTTCCCAGTCTTCTTCAATAGAGTCGGTGCGTAACCCACTTTCGACAATGCTACGAACATTGCCTGGTAAGTGGTGCGGGATTTCCTGTGTCAGTCGGGCCTGAGTAACACCATCGGGATGCGTAATCGCTCCGGAGTCAGGTGCCATTTCGCCAGCGGCAATGCGCATCAGCGTAGTTTTACCAGCACCGTTTCGACCTAATAAACAGACCCTTTCGCCTTCTTCAATTTGAAGATTCAAATGATCAAGCACGGCTGGCCCGCCAAAATTAACGCAGATATCGAGTAAACTTAAGAGAGCCATTGTGGGTGGTTTGCTAGAAACTAAAATGATAAGCGAGAAAAGATTTATCCAATTTTCTTAAGTTTGCTAATTTCGGGAAATTGCCACGCGGTGAT
>JBAXUJ010000087.1:0-5242 GCA_037129735.1 Opitutia bacterium
AGTGTCGATGTCGGTAACATCGTTTTTAACATCATAGATACAGGGCTTTTTGGACGTTCAGCCGACGATCAAATCGAAGACTTCGTCAATATCTACGACTTTAAAGAAGCCTTCCTTAAGCCGTTTGAGCCTAAGGAAAAGCATCATCCTAAGCCGTAACCCAAGAAATCGCTTTCACCTGGCGACAGCCTGGAAGTTCTCGGATTTTTTGTAATAAACTTTTCTCAAAGAATCGTGCTTCGGATTTTATCACTGCACTTTCACATTGGATGATGAGTCGGCCGTCTTCGATGACTCTTAATGGGGCACATCGTCGGGAGAGCTTAAGCGGTAATAACTTATTCCATGATGCGACAATCGCATCCTCGGGTACTGGTTTATCGAGTCGTAACTTCCGAAAAGCCTGTGTCACCGCGTCATCGATAGAAACACTATCACGAAAAGTGGATCGACCCTTGTCTTCAGGTAGGCCGCGTAAATTCGCTAATAGATTAATAACGTTTCTGGAAAAACGTCCTTTCTTTTTACCCTCAGTTAAAACGGCGCGTACGACATAGGGAATCTCTTCAAGTTTTTCGGCGCGTAGGCAATTTTCGGGAGCATGCCGACCACCCACCACAATGCCTAAAACACCCGCATCGCGTGCACCGATGCCGTCTTCATCGGGATTGTCACCGATGTGGGCGAGTTGGTTGAGAGGAATTTGTAGCGTACGAGAGACATGTTGAAAGGCCCGAGCATCAGGTTTTCGATAACCGATTTCGTCGGCTAAAAACACTTCATCAATAAATTTGAGCAGATCGAATTCACGGAGAACATGATGAATTCGGGCATCAGTATTAGAAAGCACACATACCTTTAATCCTAAAAATCTAAGCGCGGTCAGTGAGCTAATGGATCCTGGAGCGAGTCGCCAAGATTTCGCTGACGCAAAAGCAGCCCAACATTTTTCCGCTACTTCGTCTCTTTTTTCATAAGGCAGATTCTCACCGAGTGTTCGGACAACGACTTCTTTCCAAAAAGCTTCAGGTTTAAGTTTGGGTGAAACACTTTTGAACGCAGCCGGAAATTGTTCATTGATAATTTTAATTGGAATAATCACACCGCATTTTCCAGCAGCCTCAGCGTAGACTGCACCGACCGAAGGGTGGGGCGTCAGTAGGGTTCCGACTAAATCTAAGGTGATGGCTTTTAAGGCACGCATGACTCTCTAAAGTTTAATTTTGGGCAGTTTTTGCTAAGGATTTAGCGGGATATTCAATATTTGCGTGAATTGAGCCTATCTCTCGACTTGTTAAATTTCCAGCCTCAGTCATACACAACTTATGCACTTCACAAGGTTTACCCCCCTAGTTTTAGTTTTAATCGCATTTTCCTTTATCGGATGTAGTTCGAGCCCAAGAGCTCAAACATCTATCAACTTCACCAAGGTTTACGTCGAATCGCCACAGACGTCGGATTCATCTAATACGATTCAATTCAGCTCCACGGTTGTTGAAACCGCCGAAGGCGAACTCAGAAGTCGAGGCTACACCGTTACACAGAATAAAACTGATGCTGACGCTACACTCCGCAGCACTTGGCATGTTTCGACCAACCGAAATGGTATTCGTAAAGATGAAGTTTCGATCTCACTTTCAATGAGTCTGTTCAATAAGCAGGGTAAAAAAGTTTTTTCTTCTGACTCTGGATCCGCTGTTCCAATCAGTTTCTGGAGCGTGGCTAAAACTGCAACTGCGGTGGATGATGTTCTGTCCCAATTACCCGTTGCAACGCCGGCTACTAAGTAAGTTACGCTCTAGCCTTTAGTTTTAGTTCTATCTCTGTTTTTAATCGAGAGAGTTCTGGCATACTTACGCCAGCAGCTAGTCCACGTCGAAGCGGCTCACCCCAAAGGCCTACCACTTCAACCTCACGTCCCTCTAAGTAATCAATCAGGCTAGAAGGTCTATAGGCACCCATACCAGTTGTCACTTTCAACTGACGGTCGATATGTTCATCTTTGAATGGCACCCCACAGGCCTCTGCAGCAGCTTGTACTTCCTTCATCAGTTTAATCGCCCGATCACGCAGTAAATCATCGGCCATAATCTTGTCGGTAGTGATTCCTCCACCGACAATGGCCAAACCATTAAAAGGGATATTCCAACATAACTTTTTCCATAGTACTGAGTCGAGTGACTGTTCGGACTGACAATCAATTCCCGCATCAGAAAACAATTCTACACACTGTTTAACAGCTTCGCTGGGCACACCAATAGCTGAGGCCATACGAACATACCCCGAGTGCGTATTTTCAACTACCCCTGGGCTGAGACGATTAATACAAACAAAGCATAGGCCGGCGACAATTCTCTCAATCGGAATAATGGAGGCAAAAGTCTCACAATTTCCCATACCATTCTGCAAAGTAAGCAGAATCGTTCTTGGTCCAATTAATGGTTTAATGAAATCGGGCAGGGTGTGGTTAGCGGTCGATTTAGCAGCAATGATAATTAAGTCACACACGCCGATGTGAATGCAGTCAGGATAGGCGCTCTGAATCTTAACCATCTTTTCCCCCTTAGCGTCGCGCATACACAATCCCTTTTGATTGATGACTTCATAGTCACGTCGAGTCACGAAATAGACTTCATGCCCCTTCTGAGCTAATAGCCCACCATACCAGCCACCTACGGCTCCAGCTCCGACAATCGCAATTTTCATTTAGTATTTAAATTTCGTCGAACCATGGAGTGAACAATCGACTTACTCTGGGCCGGAAAATCTAAAGTATAATGCAGACCTCGGCTTTCGTGACGTTGCAAGGCACAATCAATAATCAATTCTGCGACTTGAATTAAATTTCGGAGTTCGAGTAGGCGTGGTTCGACCTTGAAGTTCCAATAATATTCTCGGACCTCTTCGCTCAGTGTACGGATGCGAGTTTGCGCACGTTTTAAGCGCTTAGTTGAACGTACAATACCTACGTAGTCCCACATTGTACGACGGAGTTCATCCCAGTTGTGAGTTAAGACCACACGTTCATCGGGATCGCCTAACGCACCGTCAACCCACGCGGGTAGAACAAAGTTATGATCTACTTTATTTTTAATATCATTATCCGCCGCGGCCGCTCCATCGTGCGCTAAGACCACCGCTTCGAGTAGAGAATTAGAAGCCAAACGGTTCGCGCCGTGAAGCCCCGTGCTAGCGACTTCTCCAACCGCATAAAGACCAGGCAAGGTGGTTCGACCACTCAGATCCGTGGTGACGCCGCCGCAAAGATAGTGTGCCGCTGGAACTACGGGAATATAATCTTTCGTTAAATCAAAACCAGCTTTGAGACAGGTGGCGTAAATATGCGGGAAACGTTCTGCTAAATGTCCTTGGGCTACTTTGGTGATATCTAGTAGCACGTGAGGGGCACCATCACGTTTCATGACCGAGTCGATGGCACGAGCGACCACATCGCGTGGTGCTAAATCGCCCAGAGGATGGAAATCTTTCATGAATGCACGGCCATTCATATCTCTTAAAATCGCGCCTTCACCACGTACGGCTTCAGAGATAAGAGCACGACTGCCATCCGATGACTTTAAGGCCGTGGGGTGGAACTGCACCATTTCCATATCTCTAATTTCTGCTCCGGCACGATAGGCCATCGCGATACCATCACCCGTAGCGATATCAGGATTCGTCGTGAATTGATAAACCTGACCGATGCCACCGGTTGCTAAAACAACGACGGTTGCCGACAAAGTTTCGACCTTACTTTGTTTAGTATTTAAAACATGAATTCCGACTACTCGATCTTCCACAGTGTTCATCGAGGAATTCTGAATTTTCGATAACGTAATTAAATCGATGGCTAAATGATGTTCAAGAATGGTGATATTCTTTTGTAAGTTCACCGCACGAATCAGTGCCGACTCGATGGCGCGACCAGTCATATCACGGGCATGTAGAATTCGTCGTTTAGAGTGTCCACCTTCACGACCTAAATCTGGATTTCCATCAGATCCATTCTCAAATTTCACTCCCCACTCAATGAGTTCGGCAACTCGGGCAGGTCCTGATTCAATAATATGTTTAACGGCATTGAGTTCGCACAAGCCATCGCCCGCGGTGAGCGTGTCGTTCACGTGACTCATGAAGTCATCCGTCTTGTCAGTCACACAGGCTATCCCACCTTGCGCCCAATTGGTGTTAGACTCACTGCTGGTCTTCTTAGTTACGACTGCAACCGAACGGCCATAGCGGGCTAAATTGAGGGCGAAACTAAGCCCCCCAATGCCACTACCAATAATAATTGCGTCGAATTGCTTGGCCATTCGTTGGAAAATCTACGGTTTACGGGACTATCAACAAGCGAGATTTGACGAATTGGTCACAATCTTCATTTAATCGACCTTGTGGAATACATTCTCATCGGCATTTGCGTCCTAATTACGGCTTTTTTCGTAATGGCTGAAATGGCGTTGGTGTCCTCCAACCGTCGACGTTTGGCAAAATTAGCTCAAAACGGAGATGCCGGTGCCCAGAAAGCTCTGAACTTAATTACTGATCCAAATAAATTCCTTTCAACCGTGCAGATAGGAATGACCTTCGGTGGAATCATTGCTGCAATTTATGGCGGACATCCTCTTGCCGAAAAATTGAGTCCATGGCTTTCTCAATTATCCTGGAAGTGGGGTAGTGAGCATAGCCAAGTTTTAGCTGAAGCGATTGTTTCTTTTTTGATCGGCGCAATCACTGTGGTTTTTGCAGAGATCGTTCCGAAACGCTTAGCGTTAATTAAACCGGAATCGATTGCCTCCGCTTTAGCACGCCCGATGGCCTGGGTCGCAACTCTCGCTTCACCATTAGTCACACTACTCAGTGGTAGTGCGGATTTAGTCCTACTCATGTTTGGACGTCGTCGTACACAGGAAGATACTGTATCAGAAGATGAGTTACGCATGATGGTCGATCAAGGCATGGCCTCAGGCGTACTACACGCTTCAGAACATCGTATGGTTCACGGTGCATTATCGTTAGATCTCATTACGGCAGGACAATTAATGACACCGAGTAGTCGCGTGGTCTGGTTGAATTTAAATGATCCCGAAGAAATTAATTGGCGTAAGATTGTAGCCTCTGGGCACACCTGGTTTCCCGTTTTTCGTGAATCATCCGATCGGCCACTGGGAGTCGTTTCAGTTAAGCGTTTATGGGCTAATTTGTCACTCGTCGGTAACGCAGAAATTAAGGATCTGCTCAC
>JBAXUJ010000088.1:0-5212 GCA_037129735.1 Opitutia bacterium
ATGATACAGAAACCGAATATTGCAAAAGAGAGGTAGAGTGCTCGACCGGCATTTTTAAATGAAGGTAGGAAAATTAAGCAGATGGAGGTGATCACGGCCCCGCTGGAAGTAGCTGCACGTAAGACACCAAATCCTAATTCTCCAACTTGTAACATTTCAGCGAAAAGAGGGAGTAGCGCCACGGCCCCGCCTAAGAGAATCGCAAATAAATCTAAGGTAAATGCGCCAAGCATGACGCGCTGACCGAGCATAAAATTAATACCTGCGCGTAAGCTTTGAAAAATAGGTTCTCGAACTTTAGATTGTAATTTTTGACTCGTTCGTACGCAGGAAGTGGAAATGAGTGCCAAGAGAAGTAAGACACACATGACTGTGTAAGCTAAGTTGGTGCCACCGTACCAAAGCATCACTCCGCCGATGCCTGGTCCTAAAACCGAAGCGAGTTCAAACAACGTATTTCGCCAACGGATGGCGTTAGACATTTTTTCTCGTGGTAGGATTTCTGCGAGCATGGCCTGGCGCGACGTCGTCAGAAAACTTCGGGCGACTCCGCCTAGAACAACGATGGAATAAAGAATGAATAATTTAACGCCAGGTGTCTCGAAGCTGGATGTGAAAAATAAAACTAAGCTAAATAGCAGCATGGAACCGAGGGCACTGCAGGCTATGCGATGGCGGTTGTGATTGTCGGCAAAGTGACCAGCAAAAAGTACGGTACTCACAAACGGAATGACTTCAGCGAGGCCGATTCCTCCGAGGGCGAGTGCGGCAAGTTTATGATCTGCTTTCGTTAATTGAAAAACCTGCCAGGCAATCGCGACGCCTTGAATCTGAATGGCTAAGGTACCGAGAACTAAGCCCGCGATGTAGAAACGGAAGGGTGTGGACTTAATAGCGGAAGTGCCTGTGGGTTCATTTAAGTCCATTCCCCGATTTGAAGAACAAATGCATAATGGTCAAACCTGCTTAAAAGTAGTTAAAATATCACACAATCTTCACTTTTTGAGGTGCCTTTTAATCTTCCAATGAATGTGTCTTTACCTTCATAGTCTTTTGAACCTAATTTAAAAATATTATGACCCAAAAGTTATTTGGTACAGATGGTATACGTGGTCGTGCGAATGAGTATCCGATTACTTCCGAGGTCGCACTGAAAGCGGGTCAGGCAATTTCTCGTGTCTTAAAATCAAAAGGCGCAAATCATAATCGCGTGGTAATAGGTAAGGATACTCGAATTTCGGGTTATATGTTGGAAACCGCACTGACCAGTGGACTCGTGGCGAGCGGGATGGATGTCTTTCTAGTCGGTCCGATGCCGACACCGGCAGTGGCTCATTTAACGAAATCGATGGGTTGTGGAGCTGGTATCATGCTCACAGCTTCACATAATCCTTATGAAGATAATGGTCTGAAAATCTTCGGACCAGACGGTTATAAATTATCCGATGAATTAGAACGCCAGATTGAAGCCGAAATTATTTCATCACAGAAACAGCCTTTAGTGGCTCCGGCACAAATTGGAAAAGCTTTGCGGATCAATGATGCCAGCGGACGTTACATTGAGTATGCCAAACAGAGTGCCGGCGTCGTTGATTTATCTGGATTAAAAATCGTTATCGATTGCGGACATGGTGCAGCTTATCAAATCGCTCCCGTCATCTTCAGAGAACTCGGAGCAGAAGTTACCAAATTAGCGACCGAACCAAACGGTTTGAATATTAACGATGGAGTCGGAGCCTTGCATCCTGAATACGCAGGTAAAGTCGTTAAAGAGCAGGGTGCTGATATCGGTATCTCTTTTGACGGTGATGCGGATCGGGTTATTTTCAGCGACGAAACCGGTGCATCTATTTCGGGCGATCGTATTTTAGTTTTATGTGCTCTCGCGCTTAAACAAGCCGGCCAGTTGCGGAATGATACGATGGTCACCACCGTGATGAGCAATCTAGGATTACATGAAGTTTTACGTGGTGCCGGCATCAAGGTCGTCACCTCGGCGGTGGGCGATCGACATGTGATTGAAGAACTCCGCAAAGGTAGCTTCTCCTTTGGTGGCGAAAACTCAGGTCACTTAATTTTTGCGGATCATGCGACAACCGGTGATGGTATTCTCAGTGCGATTCAGATTTTACGAATCATGAAGCAGCAGGGTAAGAAAATTTCTGACTTAGTAAAAGTCATGCATGAATATCCGAGCACTCTGTTGAATCTAAAAATTAAGGCCAAGCCACCAATTGAGTCCTTAACTCAATTGCAAAAGACGATACGCGAAGCGGACCAAGCTTTTGGTCAAGTGGGACGTCACCTAATCCGCTATTCTGGAACCGAGAACAAAATCCGCATCTTGGTCGAGCACCGTGAGAAGTCAGAGGTCGACGCCTGGACGCAACGATTCCAACAAGCCCTTGAAAAGGATTTAGCTTAATTATGCCCATTTATAACTACACTAAAGCTAAAGCTTCTGTTGCCGCTGAGCCCATTATGGCCACGCGAGCATGGGCGCAAATTCCCTTAGCTAATATCGCTTTAGAGGCTCATCACCAAACGACCTTGGCTGCCGCTGGCTGTTCTTTTTCCAAGGATGATGTGGCTGCGATAAAAGTTCATCCTCATGCATGGTTGGATCCTATTGAAGTCATCAAATTTTTTGACGATTCAGCCGCCGGTGAGCTTCAAGATGCAGCGGGAGAATCTTTGATTACTTACAAGGAGCGCGGAAAGAAAATTCATTATGCGCAGAAAAGTTTTTTGATGGTTTACAGCTGGGATATTTTGAAGGCTAACGAACTGGCTGTGGCCTTAAACACCGTCTGGGAAAATAAAGGTGTCGCTCATTCATCGCTTTATGTAGACGGAAAACTGTCGGTCGGTTCGGGCACAAAAATTTTACCGGGTGTGGTGATCGAAGGAGAAGTGATTATTGGTTCCAATTGTAAGATTGGACCCAACTGTTATATACGTGGATCCACTTCGATTGGTCATCAGTGTCACATCGGCCAAGCGGTTGAGATCAAGAATTCTGTCATTTTTAATCAAACAAATGTCGGACACCTCTCGTATATCGGTGACTCCATCTTAGGTGAGAAAGTGAACTTAGGAGCTGGCACCACGACTTCTAATCTGCGTCACGACGGTAAGACACACAGTAGCAAGGTCGCTGATAAGTTGGTCGATACTGGCCGTCGAAAATTCGGCACGGTCATCGGCGACAACGTGCATACAGGCATAAATACATCCATTTACCCTGGCCGTAAAATCTGGCCGGGACTTACGACTCGACCTGCGGATATTGTTATCCAAGATTTACACTAATTACACCAACGAACCATGTGCGGCATTATCGGATATATCGGAACACGTCCAGCGACTCCCATTCTCATTGGCGGTCTGAAGAGACTTGAATATCGTGGATATGATTCAGCTGGATTGGCATTATTAGATACGCAAGGTCTGACCACCTTTAAGGCGGTCGGTAAAGTCGCACGGTTAGTCGAAAAATTACGCGGTGATCTAGCGCCGGAGAAACATGAAAGCTATACCGTGGGTATTGCACATACACGCTGGGCGACGCACGGCGCACCTACCGAAATCAATGCACACCCCCATTTTGATCAGAGCCGAAAAATTTGTGTCGTTCACAACGGCATCATCGAAAACTATCGCGATATTCGGAAAAAACTACAGGAATTAGGACATAAATTTGATTCCGATACTGATACCGAAGCTCTATCGCGTTTGATTGGTTTTCATTACAAAGGTGATTTACGTGCAGCAGTGTTACAAGCGTTGCAACAAGTTGAAGGCGCTTATGGCATTGCCGTTCTTTGTGCAGACGAGCCTAACAAGATTGTAGTCGCACGCAAAGGCAGTCCGCTCGTCATCGGCATGGGTGATGGGGAGTGCTTGGTTGCTTCAGATGCTTCTGCTTTGGTGGCCCACACTCAGCGTGTTATTTATTTAGATGATGGCGATGTCGGAGTTATCACACCTAACAGCGTCGATATTCGTAATCAAGATGACGAACCGATTACACGTGGTGTTTCACAACTTGATTTAGATGCTGGAGCTGTTGAAAAAGGCGGCTACGAGCATTTCATGCTCAAGGAAATATTTGAACAGCCTGAGTCTGTTGGTAATGCTCTCCGCGGTCGTATTGATATGACCGAAGGCAACGCCGTCTTGGCGGGCATGCAAATGTCACCCAAGGAGCTCGCTGAGATTCATCGCACAGTTTTAGTGGGCTGCGGTACATCGCTTCACGCTGGTATGGTGGGTGAGTACGCCTTTGAAGACATCGCTGGAATTTCTTCTGAGGTTCAACAAGCTGCCGAATTCAGATACCGAAATCCTATTGTTGATCATCATGACATGGTTATCGCTATTTCGCAATCGGGTGAGACCGCTGATACTTTAGCTGCGATTCGTAAGGCTAAAGAAAAAGGTACGATGATTCTTGGCCTTGTTAATGTCGTGGGCTCTGCCATTGCACGTGAGACTGGTCGTGGAGTATTCATTCACGCCGGACCCGAAATTTCCGTTGCCTCAACCAAAGCATTTACCGGTCAGGTCACTGTTTTACTTTTAATGGCATTAAAATTAGGTCGTAGTCGTCGACTCTCCTTAGAGCACGGCGTAGACTTTGCCCGAGAGATTAGCCAGTTGCCTGAACTGATTAATTTTGTTCTTAAACAAAATGACGCGATTGCGAAAGTCGCTGAGCGTATGGCAAAATCAGATCACGCCTTCTTTATTGGTCGTGGACCGATGCATCCGGTGGCTTTAGAAGGTGCTCTTAAATTAAAAGAAATTTCCTATGTTCATGCTGAGGGCTACCATGCTGCTGAGCTTAAGCACGGCCCAATCGCTTTATTGACTCAGGGTACGCCTGTGATCGTTTTAGCCAATCAAACCTCAGTTCTTGATAAGGTTTGGAGTAATGCTGAAGAATGTAAGGCACGCGGAGCTCACATCATTGCCGTAGTCACCGAGGGTCATGCCAAGACTGACCTTACGGACGATATCATCGTATTGCCTAAATGTGGTCCGCTCGTCGCTACCATTCCCGCTGCGGTTGCTTTACAGCTTCTGGCCTATCACGTGGCACGCATTCGTGGATGTTCTATTGATCAGCCTAGAAACTTAGCTAAGTCGGTCACCGTTGAGTAGTCCGAAGTCACTAGGGTAAAAACCTCAGCAGCAGGAACTTGATGCA
>JBAXUJ010000089.1:0-5207 GCA_037129735.1 Opitutia bacterium
GCCAAGGCGGAAGACATCCAAAGAATAATATTTTTCTTAGGAGCGGCTGGGCGCGAGGGAGTATCTAACCCGCGGGCGATTCCGGCAGCCACAGAGGGACCTGGGGAGCGTGGACGCAGCGAGCGGAGCGCTGATTCTATTTCTGTGTAATCTTCAGACATAAGTGCGGGCGGAGATAAGTTTGCGAAGGGTCTCCATGGCATAGCGCCACCGAGAGGCGGCGGTGTTTGGAGAAATGGATAATTGTTCACCGATTTCGTCAAAAGTGAGGTCTCCCCATATTTTTAATACAACCACTTCGCGTTGCTCGTCGGGAAGTTGCGGGAGTGATTCAGTCAGGGCTTGGAGACGCGGGTCAGCTTCGGGCTCAAACCAAGTCATCGTATCACTATCAGCGAACACCGTTTGTTCACGCACGGAGCGACGATCAGTGCTGCGGTATAAATCGAGGGCGGAGCGGCGGATGGAGGTGACGACTAGGGCGTTGGGATTTCCGGGAAGGTGACGTTGATTTTTCCAGAATCGAATAAAGGCCTCTTGTAAAACATCGTCCGCATCAGCATCAGACCTGGTCCATTGACGCGCAATGAGGCGAAGTCGGGCGCCGTTTTCGGCGAACCATACTTTCCAGTCTTGAGCTGAATGTGCGTCGGACATTGGGGGTTTACTTAATGAGAAGCGGGGCAAAACAGGGAATCTGTCTAAATCGTTACTTTATTGAGACAGACTAAAGGGTCAAAGCACTTGCGAAATTCTAAAGTTCGACATAAGTAAAACCATGTCAAATTTGCCTAAAAATGAGGAAAATGCGGGGGTAGTTAGGTCCTTAGTTCGCTGGTTTGACTCCGATTATATCCCTGAGGGCGCCCAAAACTTTCGAAGCACCCCCAAACAGGTCGATTGGCCCCGGACCATCCCTTTCATTATTCTACACTTAGGATGTCTAGGAGTTATCTGGGTTGGTGTGAGTTCGCTCGCTGTTTGGTTAGCCGTGGGACTCTACTTCTTTCGCATGTTCGCGATCACCGGATTTCTCCACCGTTATTTCTCACACAAAACTTATTCTACCTCACGCGCTTTCCAATTTGTAATGGCACTGTGGTGCTCGCTCGCTGTGCAACGCGGTGCACTTTGGTGGGCGTATACACATAGACATCACCACAAGCATTCCGACGAAGAAGAGGATAAACATTCTCCGGTAGTTGATGGATTTTGGTGGGCCCACATTGGCTGGATCACCAGTAAGAAAAACTTCCCGACCGATTATTCTAAAATCACTGACCTCGCGAAATATCCTGAGCTCGTTTTTCTCAATCGTTTCGACACCTTAGTGCCGATTTTATTTGCGGGATCGCTTTACGGCCTCGGCGCCTATCTCGGAGCTCACGGCGTTGAAACTTCAGGCGGTCAATTGCTCGTTTGGGGCTTCTTTATCTCCACCACGGTTTTATTCCACGGCACATCATGCATTAACTCGCTGGCTCACGTGTGGGGAACGAAGAGATTTAAAACAACTGACGACGAATCGCGTAATTCTTTCATTCTTACTTTAATCACGCTCGGCGAAGGCTGGCACAATAACCACCACCGCTATCAGGCGACCACCAAGCAAGGTTTTTACTGGTGGGAATTTGATCCGACTTATTATTTATTAAAAATGCTTTCGTGGACCGGTTTAATTTGGGGCCTCAAAGGCGTACCCGAATCGGTTTACGAGGAAGCTGAGAAAACCAAAGCCGAAAGCCAGCAGCGTGCGTGAGCGGGTAGCCATTATCGGATCCGGTATTAGTGGATTAGGTTGTTTGAGATTTCTCCACAGCACTCACGATATTTCGCTCTTTGATTCTGACGCTCGACCAGGTGGACACGCGCACACCATCGACGTCAAAGACCCAGTGACCGGTAAGGATTTACCGATGGACACAGGCTTCATGGTTTTCAACGAAGTCACCTACCCTCACCTCTGCCGACTTTTTAAAGAACTGAATGTAGCGTGGAAAAAAACAGACATGTCTTTTTCAGTACGCAACGACTTGCTGGGTCTCGAGTGGTGCGGTTCATCTCTCAATCATCTCTTTGCCCAGCGTAAAAATCTTTTGAGTCTGCGTTTCTGGAAACTGCTTTTGCAGATTAATAAGTTTAATAAATTAGCCCATCAGGCCTGGCAGACGCCCGAAGCCGAAAACACATCGTTGGGTGAGTGGTGCAAACAAAACAATCTGGGGGATGACTTTTTGCAGTGTTATTTAATCCCCATGAGTTCAGCAGTGTGGTCGACCCCGCCCGAAAAGATGCTGACCTTCCCAGCGGCCACGCTGATGCGGTTCTTCTACAATCACGGCTTCCTTGGGCTCAATACTCAACACCAGTGGATCACGCCCGTGAATGGATCGCGTACCTACGTTCAGGCACTTCTTAAAAAATATTACGTAAAGAAATATTTAGGCGAAGCGGTGATATCGGTTAAAAGAAAAGAACAAGGGGTCATCCTAACTACAACTAAAGGTGAATACGAATTTGATCGGGTTATTTTTGCGAGTCACGCCGACCAATCACTTAAATTATTAGAGGACGCAGACGAAACTGAAAAAGCTTTGTTAGGCGCGTTCCAATATAATCAAAACCTTGCGATTGTTCATACTGATCCCAGTCCGATGCCCAAAGCCAAGTTAGCTTGGTCAGCTTGGAATTATCATAACTGGAACTCGCAAGGTCAGCGTTGCAACTCAACGCACTACTGGATGAACGCATTACAGGGAGTTACTCCTCATGAAAATTTCTTCGTTACCATTAATCATCCAGAACAGATTAATGCTCAGAAAATAATTAAGCAGATTCCTACCGAGCACCCTCTGTTTTCCATGGAAGCAGTAGCGGCGCAGAACCGGATGCAATCGCTTAATGAAAGACCTGAAGCGAAGGTTCATTTCGTGGGAGCGTGGCAGCGCTACGGATTCCACGAAGACGGATTATGGTCAGCCCATCGCCTCTGCAGTTATCTGCTTGGTCGCGATGCGTGGACGGCCTAAATTTTTACGTCAGGTACCTTGTGTTCAAAACCCTGGGCGACAAAGAGTGAGCCAGGCTGCATCGCCACTATTTGGGCCACGAAACGATCTGGAATGCGCTCCAGTCGGGTATTATAAAAGGTAGTAATATCGTTTGAGTAATTTCTTGCGAGAGCGATACGATCTTCTGTCTCCGTTAAATTCTTCATCAGCGCATTGAAACTTTCGTTCGCTGTTAGTTCGGGATATTTTTCAATGACTGCTTTTAATCCCGGGGCTAAGGCAGAAACCTGCGTTGCACCCATGGACTGACTACGTAAGGTAGCGATTTCTGTTTGCACTTTAGATTCATAATCACGCAGGCCTTTTAAACTAGAGACCAAGGGAGGGATTAAATCGGAACGACGTTTTAACTGCACGTCGATCAGTGATTGCGCCTGTTGCACGCGGTTACGCAGTCCAATCAGACTATTAAAGACCATCCATACCCAGCCTGCAAACCAAGCGAAAGCGTATATCGCCACTCCAATCACTGGACCTTGCGGATTATTAGGTGTTAACAACGATCCGATGCCCATGGCGGTAACTAGTCCTACTAAATTCCAAAGAACATAGGCTGTGGCTTTGCCTGAACTAATATCTGCTTCCTTTCGATAAGTGATGATAAACATTTCTGCTTTCGGGTCCTCGACGATTTGTGGAGCTACGATGTCGGGTCGCTCACTGGCACGACCTCTAATAAATAATTCTGTACCCACGGGAATTCCTGATTCGTAAAATCGACGTTGCCCTGTGGAGTCAGCAATTTCTTCATCTGGACCCATCACGTACAATGCCTGGCCTCGATGGGTATATTCTTCAAACAGGGATAAGGTATCGTAATCAGCACCCTTGGGATGAACCCAAACATAACCAAATTCATCTTTCAGATAAAAGCCCTGATAAAGACTCTCTCCGGCAATCGTGGTCCAACCTCGACGCAGAACTTGTCGAGTGCGCGTGCGACCTTGGCTATCTGTATAAACTTCCGTCTCCCAACGTTTCCACTCTTCCTCAATACCCCATTTGTAAATGACACAGTCTTTATAACAAAATTTTGCACGAATAGGAGCGGTCGAAACACAGATACCCTCCACTTCTACTTCACCGATAAATATTCCGAGAGTCTTACTTGTAGGGGTATCATCCAACAACCGCCTTCTTTTTCCGGAACGTAATCCCAAAAATAAAAAGAGGCCCGACAAAAAAGCCATAAAGACTAAGACTGCGGGGTCGACGTTAAGCACCCCATCAGTGAAACTTCTAACAAAAAGAAGGCAAGTGCGGGGAGTGGCTTGCGCTCTTATAGATTATCAGCAGATTTATAATCATGGTGAGACTCTACGAAGCCAAAGTCATGCATGCGCGCTTATGGCCCAAGAAACATCGCTTCACCCATAGTGTATTTTGCTGCGCGATTGATTTAGCGGACTGGGATAAAATCGGTGAAAATACTTGGTTAATGGGCACCGGCGGAAGAGCCCTCTATCAATTTCGCGATCGAGACTTCCTGCCGAAAGATATTATTTTTCAACCCGAAGGACAAAGTCAGGCCTTCGGCACGGATAACGATTCATTAGCGAACCGAGTAAAATCATTCTGCGCCGCCCAAGGTGAAGTCATTCCGGCGCATGCTCAAATCACCTTAGTGGCGATGCCACGAGCTTTCGGAAAGTCTTACAACCCCGTGATCTTTTTTCTGATTTCTTGGGATGGAGAACTGCAATGTGGAATAGCAGAAGTGAATAACACGTTTGGAGAAAGAAAAGCGTGGTTCCTTGATCGGCACTGCAAGCAGAAGAATGCAAAAGGTGAAACTGTTCTTAGATTACGTACGCCAAAGAAATTTTACGTATCACCTTTTTCGGGTCTGGATACGGAATTTGAGTTTACCTTAAAATCTCCCGGAGAATCCCTCTGTATCGGTGTAGATCATTTTGAAGGGGGTCAAAAAACATTAATCAGTACTTGGACGGGTCGAGCCGTGCCGCTGACGGATGGTCGCCTGAGTTGGCTGACAATTAAAATACCTTTTTTGATTTTTAAAGTAATCGCCCTGATTCACCTGCATGCGCTCAACCTTTGGTTAATAAAACGTCTTTCCTTTAGACGAAAAGCCGATGACACTGATTTACAACGCAATTTGCGTCACCCCTCCCC
>JBAXUJ010000009.1:0-18331 GCA_037129735.1 Opitutia bacterium
GCCCAAGAACAGAAAATTTCCTGGAGCGGAAAATAAATTAGAGGCGAATACGGAGACGCGGAGAAACGGTTGTACCCGTGGGCGCTGGCTTTTTTATTTTCGCGGGAGGGCCATCGCCCGATTCACCTAATGCCGCTAAAAATTCTTTGGGCAAAGGCGACTCGGCTTTGAAATGACATGGGGCACCCTGCCAATTGAAAGAAAGTTCAGTGAATTGAGCGTGTAAAAATAATCGCTTCAGGCCTCGAGCTGTACCCGCAGTTTTATTGAAATCGAAATCTCCGTAAGTGCGATCACCGAGAATAGGATGTCCGTGCTCGGCCGTCTGTACGCGTAATTGGTGGGTGCGACCCGTGCGTGGCTCAAGCTGTAATAATGAAAGCGGTAAGTTATTTTGAGCCGCCCGTACCCATTGATAAACCGTGATGGCCTGCGAGCCGCCGGATGATTTCGCAGATGAGCGCACACCACCGCCTGGACCGCTTGATTTCACAAGAGAATCTTGCCAAGTGCCGCGAGGACTACGGAGACCACGACCCTTCACAATAGCAGCATATTTTTTTGAGACTTTGGATTCAGCAAATAACTCCTTAACTACATCCGCTAATTTTTCATCTAGGCAGAGCAGTAAAACTCCGCTCGTCGGCGAATCGAGACGATTAAGGAGATAAACTTTTTTTACTCCGCCTTTACCATCGCGGATATGAAAAGCCTCTTCCGCCATCGAATAATTACTATCGATCAGGACGGTCTCTTTTTCCTTTTTTTCGCTCGAATTAGGATGCGCCAGAACGCCCGCCGGTTTTTCGACCGCAAAAAGTCCCGCGGGGTGAATTTCTAAAATCTTCACACCAGAAGCAAAAGGAATCCAATCCAGTGTCGTCATTGTTTTAGAGGTAGTGAAACGTGATAGTCACGGTCTGCTCATTCCCAAAAAGGGCAACCATATCTTCGCGCCAGTTGTCGAAGGGTGCCGGGGCCATGACCGCGTCTTTACAAGCCAGTGCCATGACTTGAGCGACATCGCTGTGAAGAATTTCTGCATTAACCACGCTACCATCGCGACAAAGAATAAAACGAACAACGACACTACCACGGGAAACGGATTCAAAGCGCGCACGATCAATCAACGCCCACCAGCTAGATTGAATCGCTTCCATCATCCGTTGAGAATAATCACCATAGTTACTAAACTTGGCATCCACTGCGATGGCACCCGCTCGATTCACACCGACATTATTCTTAAGCAGAATACCCATGGTACCCGAAGGAATCGTGGCACGTGGACGCTTAGGAATAGATTCATTTTTATTCGATTTTTTGGTCTCAGCTAAATTCTTTTTCGGTAAATTTCCGTTCAGTCCCACAACGGGAGTGCCAGCACTTTGCGAAGCATCCGATAAATCACTTTCTTCTATCGCACGTGGTTTGCCCTGAGAAACTTTAATTGCGTCAGCACTCT
Source organism: Opitutia bacterium (assembly GCA_037129735.1). Lineage (GTDB taxonomy): Bacteria > Verrucomicrobiota > Verrucomicrobiia > Opitutales > UBA953 > UBA953. The sequence goes on from JBAXUJ010000009.1 coordinate 1,463, forward strand.
CCCCTGCCGATCGAGGCAATGCAGAAGTCGTTTTAATTTTTTCCGGAATCGGTTGGGCGGCACTCTGATTCTTCGCTGCCATATAATCCGACTTATCTGGCATGGTACGGTTGGCCTGAACATTCACTTCTGCCAGACGCATCGAGGGAGGTAAGCGATTTTCAGGGACCACCACAGGTGCGACCTGCACTTCTACGGGATGAAGGACGATTAATCGCTGTGTGAAAGCGGGAGGAACGACGAGCCACAGTGTGAGGTGTAGAAGAACCGTAATCGCAAAGGCGAATACTGGCGGAACGGCCTCGGTGTATCGTTGGTTCAACACACTTATAACCTAATTATGAAAGTACAGACCGCAAGAACGACTCACGAACGCTTCCACTGATTTTCTAAACCCAATTCTTTAATCCGTTGCACAACAAACTCAATCGGCAGGCCCATAATTGTAGAAATCGGCTCTTGGAATGATTCGATGATTAATTCTTTGCCCTGCTGAATGCCATAAGCACCCGCTTTATCGAGTGTGTTCGTGACCGATTGATAGCGTGTGATGACCTCATCTCCAAAGGGCTTAAAGCGAACCCAAGCGGTGATGTCGTGACATTCATGAATATTCAAAGGCGGATAAATAAAACAAACGCCCGTATGCACGGTGTGTTCACGTCCGGATAAGCTCCGAAGCATTTCCCGTGATTCCTCTAAGTTGGCGGGCTTATTCAAAACACGATCACCGAGTGCCACCGTGGTATCTGCTCCTAATATAAATGCTTGAGGATGAAGTTTTGAAACTTCCTCGGCCTTGATTCGCGCATTATGCAAAACCATATCGCGAGGATTACTGGTCGGGTCTTCGTGTTCAGTGACTTTTGAGACTACGATTTTATGAGGAATGCCAGCTTCATTCAGTAAATCAGTTCGACGCGGTGAGCCCGAAGCTAAAATAAACTGAATGCGTTCGTTCACTCGCTTAGTGATGACTCGGTTTCCAACTCACCACACGGTCGGACAAGTATTTCACGTAAACATCTTGATCATTCAAACAAGGAATCTGTTCAAAGGACTCACCACCCGCGTGCATGAAATCTTCTTTTCCTTCTTCACTAATTTCTTCGATGGTTTCTAAGCAATCGGCAGTGAAAGCTGGGCACATGACGAGGAGTTTTTTAATACCCTCATTCGGCATCGCTTCTAATCTTTCATCGGTGTAAGGCGGAACCCATTTTTCTGGTCCGAAACGAGACTGGAAAGCGACTTCGACTTGTTCAGGGCGCAATCCGGCAGCCATGGTAAATAGGCGCGTCGTTTCTACGCACTGATGTTTATAGCAGGTGGCGTGACAAGGGCTGGCGACGGCACAACAATTAGGAACCTTGGTACAATGTGCTTTGGATGGATCGCCTTTACGCAAGTGACGCTCTGGCACGCCGTGATAAGAAAAAAGTAATTTATCGAAAGGCTTACTTAACCAAGGTTTGGCAGATTCAACCAACGCTTGAATGTAAGCAGGGTCATTAAAGAAAGGCTGCAGGACGTGATATTTTAAATCAGGAGCGAGTCGTTTCAGTTCTTCTTGAATTTTGACCACGACAGTTTCGTACGAAGACATCGCATAGTGCGGGTATTGTGGCATGACGAAAAGATCGTCGATGCCCATATCGATCACTTTTTGGACGGCTTCGGCGCAGGAGGGAGTTCCATAACGCATGCCAGTGATTACAGGAAGTCCGGTAGTTTTTTCTAATTTAGCGCGAAGCTTTTCAGTCGTTACTAACAAAGGGGCACCTTCAGGTGTCCAAACGGTTGCATAAGCTGCGGCCGATTTTTTGGGTCGAGTACGGAGAACAATTCCTTCAAGCAAGGCGAAGCGGAATGCGGCTGGATAATCGATGACGCGTTCGTCGCCGAGAAATTCTCTTAAATAATTTCGGACATCGGGTACGGAGGTACTTTTCGGTGAGCCTAAATTGAGGAGTAAAATTCCTTTGCGAGACATAGGTTGAGAAAGTCAGGAGCGAGCCGAAAGTCAAACGCCTGAATGAACAACTGTATCCAGAACGGCCGCTAGAGTGTCGATTTGCGCATCGGGTGTAATCCCGTGCCCGAGATTAAAGATGTGTCCGAGGTCACCCGCGTTATCCTTTAAAATTTGCTGGGTTGCTTGGATGGCGGCATCGGGCTTTCCAACGATGAATTCTGGACTCAAATTACCTTGAATACAAATGGGGCGATCAACCAAGGCTCTCACATTTGAGATCGGCATCGTCCAATCCACACCCAAGCAAGGAACACCGGTTTTGGCTAAGGCAGCAGCATCGACAGACTTGCCTTTGGCGTAAAGAATGATGGGGGCTTGCGGTGGAAGCAGTGCAATCACTTCACGAATGTAGCGAAGCGAAAACTCTTCGTATTCTTTTCCTTCTAAAACTCCGGCCCAGCTATCAAAAATCTGAATGGCATCGGCGCCCGCTAAAAGTTGTTCTTTTAAATAACCAGCGACCGTTTGCGTGAGAACATTTAAAATCTGGTGAACAAACTTAGGGTTCGATTTCACCAAAGATTTCATTTTGGGAAATTCTTCTGAGCCCCCACCCTCGACGAGGTAACAAGCGAGTGTCCACGGCGAACCGGCAAAGCCGAGGAGTGCTTTATTGGTTCCCAATTCTTTTCTTAATAATCTTAAAGCCTTATAAACATAATCTAAACGTTCGATGGCACCGGCGGGTTGTAACAACGATAAATCATTTTCGGTCTGCAGCGATTTCTCCATCGCGATACCGCCTTCATCACGAAAGCGATAACCGATACCGAGTGCTTCGGGGATGACTAAAATATCACTGAAAAGAATCGCGGCATCTAATTGAGCGAAACGACGCAAAGGCTGTAAGGTAACTTCGACGGCTAAATCGGGCGTGCGCACCATCGTAACGAAGTCAGACTGCGCTTTGAGTTTGCGGTACTCAGGTAAGTAACGACCTGCTTGGCGCATGATCCAGACCGGGGGGCGACCGTGAGGGCGGCGATGGAGGGCAGCTAAAAAACGGTCACGGGAATTCATACGCTTTTATACCCAATCTTGTGGTTTGAGATAATGCGAGAGAAGTTTTGCTTCGGGGGTGCCTTCGGCGGGTTGATGGCCGTAAACCCAGCGAACTCCAGGCGGGAGTGACATTAAAATAGATTCGGTGCGGCCGCCTGATTGGAGTCCAAAGATGGTACCGCGATCCCAGACTAAATTAAATTCGGCGTAACGTCCGCGTCGAATTTCTTGCCAAGTTTTTTCTTTTTCGGAGTACGGTAAGGATTTTCGACGTTCGAGAATCTCGCAATAAGCTGGGCCGAAGGCGTTGCCTACTTTTTGCATGAGAGAGAAGGCGTTTTCGAATCCACCTTCGGTAAAATCATCAAAGAATACGCCGCCTACTCCACGTTGTTCTTGGCGATGTTTAAGATAAAAATAGTCATCACAGTTTTTCTTGAACTTAGGATAATGATTTCCGGTCGCTTGTGCGGAGGCCTGGTGCCAACTCACGACGTCATCATCAAAGCCGTAGTAAGGCGTTAAATCAAAACCACCACCGAACCACCAAACGGGAGAAGGCCCATCGGTGCAGAAGAAACGCACGTTCATGTGGGCGGTTGGACAATAAGGATTTAAAGGGTGTTGAACGACCGAAACGCCCATCGCGCGGAATGAGCGACCCGTTAACTCGGGTCGAGTAAGCGTAGCGGATGGCGGGAGTGCGTGGCCTTTAACATCGGAAAAGGCGACTCCACCCTTTTCGATTACTTTACCCTGGGAGATGGTGCGTGTTTGTCCGCCTCCACCTTCAGTTCGTTGCCAAACATCTTCTTTAAAACGACCGACGCCATCGACGGACTCCAATTGCGCGCAGAGGCGATTTTGGAGGTCGAGCAAATAGCTGCGGACCGTTTCTGGATTCATAGTGCAATTTAGAGGGGGCTGGACATAAAGGTCAATGATACCCAGCAAACAAAGAACGAATCCTTATCCGAGCCCCGATTAATCCTACTATTTCAATCGATGAATCCTGAAACAAAATTACTAGGTCTACTTATTTTAATGGGTATATTTGCGGGGCTGAGTCCTTGGCTGGCGTGGCGAAAAATTCAAGCCCTCGAAAAAAAACATGGGGCCAAACTTTTAGTTCGGGGAATTACAGGCGAACAGGCGGCCAAAATTATTCTTCTACGTGGCGGAATCTCACAAGTGAATGTCGATGAAACTTCACTCATTTTTTCGAACCACTACGCCGCCCACGAACCGGCGATTAAATTATCCAGTGATGTCTATTATGGTAAGAGACTTTTTGATATAGCGAGAGCGGCTCGATTAGCAGGACACGCTTTACAGCATCGCGATCGAGTGTACGGAAAGTTAAGCGCGTGGGAATCGTTGATTATTTTTTGGGGGAATACATGGCCACTTTTTGTTCTCCTGTCGCTCTTAGGTAAGTCACGATTCTTGAGCGCCGTTGTTGTATTTGCCGTGATCACAACGTTTCTGATGGTGATGCATTTTCTTAAATACTCACAGATTCGCGATGCTGCTGCACGGGGTGAAATCGTTCTCACCGAAGCCAAACTTCTGGAAGGACACCCCGCCGAAGAGATCGATGCTGCGTTTAAAACCGCCTGTTTAGATTATTTAGCCCTACCCTACACCAGAACTTGGTGGCGGTGGATATTTTTTAGGTGAACTTTGCCAAAAAACCAGTGTTATAGTAGCAGTATCCCTTATGAAAAAAAATCTCTTATTTATAATACTAACACTCTTCGTGGGAGTAGGTATTGTATACTCTATTGCCAAGTTCGTTAACCCCGAGGGCACCCCAGTGAGCGCGTCGCCCTCGAAGACGAAAGTGGAATCCACGCATGCGAATGAGGTCTCTCGTTCTGCAGCTCGTCCTGCTAACGATTTAAAACTCGATACAAAAAATAATATTAAGCCAGACCCAGTCGAGGATCCTGCCAGTAAAGCGGCCGCCAAAGAAGCGGTTGAAGAAAAATTTAAAAATTTCCGTGAAGAAGGTCGGAAGAATTTTGAAGGAATAGTCGGCGGAAATTGGGATCGATTACACAAGGTGATAGAAGCTAATCCTGAGATTCAACAACTCTGGATGCAGCAGCGTGAGCTTCGCGATAAGTGGGCGACGATGAGTGACGAGGAAAAGCCTGCGGCTCTCGAACAAATGACAGCCCTCAGAGAAAAAGGCCTCGGATTACTCAAAGTAGAATTTGCTAAGCCTGAGACACCTGAGCCGGCCGCTTCACCTGCCAATTCTGGCAAAGCTGAACCGATGCCTCCCCCCGAGCCCACAGCAGAAGGCCCAGCACCGAATACGCCTCCCCCTGCGGTTATTCAGTAAGATAGGCCTCTGAGACTAACTGACGGTAGCCGTGGATGAGTTTTTTGACGGACTCAAACTGACTATTCTTTTCAGCAGTTAATTCTTTGATATAAAGATCACGACGGACCTCAATCATCACGGACTGAACTCGAGTGTCCTTTGATTGATAAATTTCTGAAGGAATTATTGTTCCAGCAAATGGTTCATTCAACCGTACATCAAATCTGCGAGACCTAAAAAAGTTTTCAGTGAGCTCGATGAGTTGAGGTGAAGTAAATAAACCATCGGTACCGATTCCGATTTCTGGTGTAGATTGATAATTTGTCTGCGTAGGCAAAGGCTTTGTTGGGTAGCTATGTCCGTCAATAATAACACATCGATTAAAACTTTTTAAAATCTGTTTTACTTTTTTGTTAAAGATTTGGTGATGCGGATCGTAATAATTTTTAATGAGTTCTTCGCGACGTGCAGGAGACAGATTGCGTAGAGGCGCTCCCCGCGATGTCTTCACGTAAGTCGCACCCATTCCTACTCGAGCGCAGGGCTCTTCGTGATCGGAAGAAAAACGTTCAACATCGACGACCAAGCGTGAGTGTTGAAATTGAACAACGTTTTCAAGGGGCCAAGATTGTCCAAATAGTTCATCTGTATACCTGTCGGTCAGACGAATCAGTTCATGGCTTATTTCCTGTTCCGCGGGCAAAAAGTCACCTAATTCCTGCCTAGAAATAGTCACAGAGGCATGGGGAATATGGACTAAAATAGCTGAATTCATGCTAATATCCTGCGTAAAAACCGGGTCTTAGCACCTATTGTCTATGTCATAAGATTTTTAATGAAACTCTCGACAGACTTAGGTGTTTTAGAGATGAATCAACCTCCCCATGAAATCCAAATTCCTCCTCCTCTCACTCCTTGCTGCTGCCGGCTTAATTGCTGCAGACGCTCCTGCTGTTGCCCCAGCTGGAACCCCTCCTGCTGACGCACCTAAGGCCGATAAGGCTGAAAAAGGTGGCGACAAAGCCGAAGGTAAAAAAGGCGCAATGCCCGAAGTTCCAGGCGTTAGCAAAGAAGAGATGCAAAAATATCAAGCTGCTCGTAAGACCGCTTCTGAAACTCCTGAAGTAAAAGCTCTTAAAGACGGCAAAGATAAGAAGGCCTATTACGAAGCCTTAAATGCTGCGATTATCAAAGCTGATCCATCCTTGGCTGATGTTGCCAAGAAAGTGGACGACTTTATGAAGTCGAAGAGCAAAAAGCCAAAAGGCGCTAAGAAGCCCGAAGGTGACGCTCCAGCTGCTGCTCCTGCTGCCGCCCCTGAAACTAAATAATAGCTTAAATTTAGTTTAATAAGAAAGACCCCCGGTTAATTTCGGGGGTCTTTTTTTGTCATTATGTGTCATTTAACCAGAAATTGTGGACAAATAGGGGAAAGTTATTTTCTTTAAATACCCCTATGAAACTCCCCACCCTCCTCCTACTCGTTAGTGCAACTGGACTCTTCGCTGCTGATGAAGCCAAGCCTGCTGCAACTACCGCCACCCCTGCAGTAGCCGCACCTGCGACCACTGCCCCTGCCGCTCCTGCCGCAGCCCCAAAGGCATCCAAAGTTCCTGGTGTCTCTGATGAAGACTACCAAAAATACATCAACACACGCGTTGGTATCGAGAATAACGATCCTGAGATTAAAGCACTCAAGGCCGCTATTGATACCGCCAAAGAAAAAGCTAAATCAGCTGCCCCTGCAGATAAAGCTGCGGCCGATAAAGAAGTGAAAGACGCTGAGAAAAAATATTCTGCAGCACGTGCCGAAGCGGTAATAAAGAAGGCCCCTGAACTCGCTGATGTGGCAAAAAAGATTGGTGATTTCTGGACCAAGGAAGCTATCGCCAAGAAGAAAAAGAAGGCGGCCGAAGCAGCAGCGCCAGCAGCCGATAAGGCAACAGCTCCTGCTACTAAATAATTCAGATATCATCTTACTTAAAAGACCCCGGCAACGGGGTCTTTTTTTTGGCCCAGTGGAACTTTCGTTTATTAAAAGTGTTTACTAAGTATGAATGCCCTGCCCCTCATTTACTTAATCGGTTCGTTAATGTTTATACCTTGTTTTGCGGCGACTGAATCCACACCTAAAGCCGAGGCTAACAGTGCCGAAAAAGGCAATCAGAACAGGGGTCCGAACTTCACTACTCTGACTGTTACCGGAGTGAGCAAGGAAGAGATTACGGCCTTTGGCTTGGCTTGGCGGAAGGCTAATCAGGATGACAATGTGATCGCGGCGAGAGAGCGTCTAGTTGAGGCTCGCAAAAGACTTCAAGAGGCGACTGGAGCGGAGAAAAAGGATGCCCTGAGTGGCGTGCGCTCGGGGACGGATGAGTTGAGAATCGAAATCCGTAAAGCGATTCAGTTAGCTGATCCAAAACTTAAAATAGAAACCGTCGAAAAACTCATGGATGCGGTTGAAGAGCAGATTAAGAACCGGATGCAGGAAAAGAAAAATCTTAGTACCGCGAGCGGTACCAAAAATTCTTAGTTACAACTTTTAACTTTTACGGATTAGGCGACGGGCAGATTCTTTTTCTGTTTACGGCGACGAACGGCAGCAAGTGCCAGAGCGAGTGCACCGAGGCCGAGACCATAAGTCGAAGGCTCAGGTACTGATACCACGTAAAGGTATTCGCGATCAGCGGACACTGTCATATACCAGACGAGGTGATCCGTTTGGAGACCATTCACGTATTCGAATTGCGAGGCATCGATTTCAAACAAATCAGTAACGTGAGCAGCATCCGTTAAACTTAACTTATTGGTTAACTTCGCGAATTTGAATGTTTGCAAACTGCCTTTATCAAAGTTGGAAGCTTTTTCTCCAAAGATATTTTTCACTTGGATATGGACGCGCTTGGAGAGTGCTGCGTCCGTTAAAGCCAAACTATTGAGAACGAATGTGTCGTAGCCACTGCCTGCGAGAGTGTAGATGTTATTAACTGCACCGAGGGCATTACTAATCTGCCAGTTAACAATTGAGCCACCCTTGAGAGTGAGATTGTGAGCAGTCAACGTACCAATGGTATTACCACCAGGTACAATAACACCGCCCTCTTCAACGGTGGTATCATCAATGTCTTGGTTAGCCTGATCGGAGGTCAAAGTACCATTCGATTTAATCGTAATGGTATTCGCCAGAACTGCATTCACTATGAGAGTTGTATTAGCGTTAACCGTAACGGCTCCTGTGCCAACAGCCCCGGTGATGCCTGCTTTAACCGTACCACCGCTTATGGTGAAGCCACCACTGAATGAGTTAGCAGCATTTAAGTTAAGTATACCATCACCCGTTTTGGTGACACTAGCCGAACTAGAATTACCACCGTTAAGTGCACTAGCGAAAGTTACCGTGTTACCAGATGGAATATCAAAGGCAGCACTGGAGGCGGCTCTTAAATTAACTCGGCCGGATACGTCTTCGGTATTTCCATTTTGCCAACCCAGCGTTGCGGTTGCACCCTCGACGCCACCGACTGTGATTGTAGGCTTACTACCCAGTGCACCCATTGCGAATCCGAGTTCGCCATTTTGGATATCGATTTCGGTTTGAGCGTCTTCGACAAAGCCGGCACCCGCACCCAGCACGATCCACTTATTAGTATCTTGCTTAACTAATTTTGTGAAAACATTGGTAACGTCAGCTGCGTCGATTTTGTTTGGATTATAAATATTTTCGATCGCGATATCCGATGTACCACCAAGGGAAAGAGTACGATTCGATGCAGAGGTATCGGCAAAATCCATCTGAACATCTTGTCCGATGACCAATGCACCCGAGCCACTCGATGCAAAACCAGCGCCACCATTACCCACAGTGAGGTCGCGCGTCATCGATTCACCTGCACCCGTGTATTGTAATTTTCCGCCTTGGAAGGTGAGATTTTCTGGCGAGTCGGTCGCTGTACCTAATGCGTTAAAGTCGCTTACACTAACAATACCGCCGTTCAGAGTAACGGGTCCACTTAATGAATTTACTCCGCTCAGTGTTAAGGTGCCACTACCCTTCTTAATCAAGGCAGTTGCACCTGAGCTGCTAAGATTACCTGAAAATGCACCAGAACCAACGGTCAGAGTAGATGCACCACCGGATAGAACTACGGTACCAGCACCACTCAGCCCTTCGACTTCCAAGGCTGTTCCGGACAAATCAGCGTTAGCACCCGAGGCTACGTTAAGAGATACATTCGCGCCTAGGTTTACGGCTGTTAAGCTTGCACCGTTATTAACCGTGATGGCAGTTGAAGATCCAGCTAAGGCATCTTGATAAAAATTCAGGGTACCGGCGTTCACGGTGGTGGCGCCAGAATAGGTATTACCTGTGCCAGTAAACTCGAGGATACCTGTACCATTTTTGGTGATCTGGGTTGCAGTGGTTCCGTCAATAAATGAACCCGAGATGGTGAGTGTCGCGCCAGCTCCTACATTAAATTTCGAACCTGAACCCGTGATCATGTCAGTGGCACTGATGGTAGCAGTTGAACCGTCCTGACTGATAATATCTTTCTTGAAATTAAAACTGTAAGCAGAAGTGCCCTTGGAGCCAGAGAGTGTGGCACCGGAGTTTAATAAATTAACATTGGCATCGAGATCCACTTTAACTCCGTTCGCAATTATTTCAGGACTTCCGCCGAGTGCATCGAGAGTGAGTGAAGTGGTACCATTAAGGAAGCCGCCAGCAGGGACTTGATTATTACCGTTACCGATTTCAATCGTACCACCCAGAATACTTACGGTAGGTGCGAGACTGCCACTCGTTGAGCTTAATGTTAATTTGCCTGAGCCAATTTTGGTGAAGCTAGTGAGTCCGCTGACTGAATTACTAAAGGTAATGTTATTACCGTTTGTATCTAACTGAGCATTACCGCTGGCTAGATTGCCGGAAACATCGAGGGTCACTCCTGAGTCTAATTTTAAAACTCCAAGTGTTCCATCAAATCCGATCTTACTATTAGCAGCCAGGGCAGTATTTGAATTCAACTGCAAGATACTGTCTTTAATCGTAATCTTCGATGTAAAGGTATTCGTGCCATCCAAATAAACAGGGTTATATTGATCACCCGTATTAACGGTGATTCCATCCGCACCATTAAGTCCGCTCACATTTTTGAGCGTACCCTTGGTCCAATTAAAGATCACATCGGAACCTGTGGCACCGATGGAGTGGTTATTCATATCGAGAATTCCACCACTAAAATTCAGATTAAATACGGCCGTTCCAACACCACCCACGCGGGTAATATTTCCACCCATCGTCAGAGTTCCACCGGATATATTTAGATTCGCAGTGGCTGTGCTATTCGCGGCAGCGGACGCACCCGAGATTGAAGCGATGAAAACGGTTCCGTCAGCAACGTTGATGTTACCCGTGACGTCTGCTGTTCCACTCACAGCCGGTGAAGCAGCTGTAGCCATCGTAATGGCACCGACAGTAGAAACATTAGATCCAAAGAATTCGATTAAACCTTGCGACACACCACCTACATTCGATGCACCGTGTCGAGCTAGGTCGACACTGCCGATGGTGACGGTACCACCACCCAATGAAACGAGTCCAACAATGTTTCCTGTAACTGTAGATGAGACTGTCTTGCCATTAAGCGTACCGAAAGCGGTACCGTTGTGCGACTTGTTAGCAATGTTGAGTGTGGTTACATCAAATGTACCGGTATCAAAAGCAAGGTAACCTGAACCGTAGCCAGCACCCGTGCCCACTAAATTTAAGCGCTGACCGACGGTCACGGTGCTCAGCAATAAATCAGCTGTGTGTCCGCTGACATCGAAACTACTGATTTCATTATTTCCAGAACTGTTCGTAGCGTTTTGAACGTTCAATGTGACACGACCCGTTCCAGCTTTATTTCGAAGAAATAGACTTCCAGTTCCTGAATTAAAATTAATTATATTGGTAGCACGTGTGCTTAGACCACCCACGGTCACCGTGTCGACGTTGAGCGTATTAACGCCCGAGCCTAAACTCAGTGTAAAAGTCTTAGTCTCTAGCCCGTCCATTAAAAGTGTGGGCGCGACAATCGTAGTCGTATTAGCTAATTTAACGGTCACACCGGTACCAGTTCCACCAACACCGCCCGTAGAATTGTTATCAGCACCGACACTCAATGTTCCCGTACCGAGATACATATTAAGATTAGCCAGAGCACTCATATCCCAATTTACATAGTTAATCTTGGAAGCAGTCGCGCTCGCACCGACATTCACATTTGCATTCGTTGGCGAAGCCAAAGTACCAATATTGAGTGTACCATCACCATTCACGGTTAAATTGGTGGTCGGGTTAGATCCGTTATCTAAACCAATTGTGACCAGGCCTTTGATATTCAGTGATTTGGTGGAACCGATGGTGATATAATTTACACCCGAATTAGTCGTCGCATCCGTCACCACACGTAAGGAACCCACGTTGATTGAGCCGCCTGTTAAATCGAGTGTGGAGTGAGTAGAGGAAGCATTAGTCGCACCGAACTTAAGTTCACCGGTAATATCGATTTGATTATCGGCCACTACAAAAACTTTGCCTGAGGTTCCCATCGTCAACTTACCAGCACCCGTGATGGTATTGCTCAATGTAGTATCCGTTGAACGAGCGAGAATTAATTCAGCGCCCGAAGCGATGGTGACTGCGCCCGTTCCCAGAGAACCAGTGCTTGATCCATTTCCGACATTCAAAGTACCTGACGTGATAGTGGTCGTGCCTTGGTAAGAATTATCTTTGGTCAGATAGAGTATTTTACCTGCACCGATCGTTGAAACTAATGTACCGGTACCAGTAATGGGGGCAGCGATGGTATAATCAGCATGCGCACCAATGGATAAAATGCCGTTATCCGTGATGGCGGAAATGGAAGTGAATGAACCTGTCGAAGTGAGGGCGTAGGTTGCGCCTGAAGCGATGGTGAGAGATCCAGATAATGAATTAGTACCAGTCTGAGATACGGCACCAGCTGATATCTTTAAGTCACCCGTACCAGACACGGCACCCAAATTATTGGATCCCGATTTAGCGTAATCAAAGGTTCCGTTATCTACGATGGTCGCAGATGAAGAAAGAGTACCCGTCGAGCCGATAGTCAGAGTGGTTCCAGAATAAATCGTCGCCGTTCCAGTAAATGTATTATTACCGAGTAATTCTAATTCTCCGTATTTTAAATTCAACGCACCTGAACCGGAAAATACTTGAGAGGTAGATAACTTACCGGTGCGGTTAAGATTTAAAGTTCCAGAGGCACCAATAGAAATATCCCCAGCAACAATTCCAGTAGAACCACCATTACCTAATTGTAATGTACCAGCGGTCACAGTCGTTAGACCCGTAAAGGTATTATCGTTGGTTAAAACAAGAGTTCCGGCTCCAGTCTTCGTGAGTGACAGCGTATTGCTGGAGCCGTTTTGCATGACTCCGTCAAACGTGTTGGTACCCGAAGCAAGGTTTAGAGTTAAAGTTGAATTAGTGCTGGAACTTCCATTTTCAATAATCGGTGTTCCAGGATTTCCAGTGTTATTGGCGAGTCCTGACAGCGTTGCATTATTACCTTTGAGGCTTAACTTACCTGTAGCTCCCAAACCAAAGGTGAGAGTGTTAGTTGTACCTAAAGCACCCGTGGCACCTAATTCCAAATTAGCTGCACCATTTAAATTAATATTTCCTGTGAAACTATTGCTACCGTTATTCAGAGCAATCGTTCCATTATTCACGGTAAGACCGCCGGTAATTTTCAGCGGAGCATTGATGTCTACTCGACCTGATCCGTTTTTAATTAAACTCGTAGTACCTTCGATACCAAAACTCGTTGAGGCTGCAGAGTTAATCGTGTAATTGTTAGTCGAGTTATTAAAAGTTAAAGAACTCGGCGAAACTGCCTCAGCAATCGATACTGTGAAATTGGTTGCACTATCAGTAAAAGCAACGACATCACCGGCTAAATAATCCGTAGGATCACCTGAGCTATTAAGACTCCAATTAAGGTTACCTGAAGTTGTTGTCCAAGTAGACGACTGGGCTCCTGACCAGTTCAAAGTATCACCCGCAGTGGTAAGGATAATCTGACTGTTCGCGATATCATTAACCAGGGTTGTAGATTGGCGTGCACTTGCCCCGGTAATGGTACCTTTGATGAAAGCGTTGAAGTTATCGAGCGAAGTGTACTTCAAAATAGTAAAACTACTATTATCCGCTAACTGAGTTCCATTCGTAATATTAACGGTGATGGATCCCGCACCGCCTAACGCTGAAAGAGCACCAGTATTAAGAATCGATGAAGCAGCACCTAGATTAATATTAGCTAAATTGATAACAGCGGCGCCTGAAAAAGTGAGAGTAGAAACGGTCAGAGCTCCGCGTGAAGCATCCGCGAGAGTTGTATCACCTGCAGTAATGATTCCATTCGCAGAAACTTGAATGGGGGCGCTAATGGTGCCCTTCCCTGTTAAAGTTGCTGAGCCAGCGACAGAGATGCCAGAGGTTGCTAAAGTATTATTAACCCGAAGTGTTCCACCATTAATCGCAGTAGTTCCCGTGTAAGATAAAGCCGAAGAAATTGTCTGCACACCTGAACCTGATTTAATAACGTTTCCACCGCCCGTAACATCTCCAGAAAATGTTCTACTATCTCCATCGTTAATTGTGAGATTCGCAGTCCCGAGTGAAACAGTACCCGCACCTGCAATACCTTTAACGCTTTGATCGGTGCTATTTAAATTAAGAGTAGCACCCGATTGAACAACCACACTCGAGGCGGTGGATAATGTATTGGCTGACGAGACCGCTAATTCACCTTGGTTGACTGTGGTGTCACCGGAATAGGTAGCTGCAGCAGTCAGCGTAAGAACACCGTTACCATTTTTCGTCAGTGTGCCGCCAGAACTCGTTAATGCCGTACCGAGACTAACCGATTGTCCATTAGTATCTAAATTATACTGCTGAGAAGCGGCAGTGCTAAAACGACCAGAGTAATCGGTCGTGTTTGTAGAAGTAAATTTTAGGGCACCACCAGTGAAACTGATTGTACCTGTGGATCCAATCGCTGAAGCATTGTCCAACTGCAAGCTACCACCCGCTAAAGTGGTGCCAGAGTCGTAAGAATTGGCTCCCGATAATATTAAAGTACCGAGACCTGTTTTAGTTAAACTACCACCCACACTGGCGAGTGAGCTGGCCCAAGTGACAGTCTGGCTATTGGTATCAACTCGATATTTTTGTGCTACGTCCGTACTAAAGCGGCTCGAGTAATCGTATTGATTGCTAGCGGAGTACTGTAAATACCCACCGCTCATGGTGAGAGTTCCTGATGAACCTAATGGACCAGAGACACCAGGATTCTCAGCTGAACCGACATTGATATAACCAGCACCAAAAATAACTCCGTTATTAAAAGTATTCGCACCATTGAGTGTTACTACACCGTTACCACTGTATTTATTTAATCCACCAATGTAGTTAATGGCAGTGCCGCTCGCGTTGTTTCTAATCTCTCCGTTAAAAGTAATATTACCGTCACCTTCGATACGAAGGTTGCGATTAGTGGTAGCTGTTGAACCAATCAGATCAAAGGTACCTGCCACAACGAGGGTCACTCCAGAATTGATCACTAATCTTTTTTCTGATGAGCCCGTTTGTGCACTTCCTGTAAGGGCATCAAAAGTAAGCGTCGAACTTCCACCCACACTGTTGAAATAAAGTCGGCCACCAAAGTTAAGTGCGTTCATGTGGTAGGCATTACTGTTTGCCAATCCACCAGTTAAATTAAGCGTTCCCACATCACTCGCCTGACTTCCCCCTGAGTTTAAAGTTGAAGCAGCACTGATGGAATAAGGATTCGATAAGGTTAAACTTCCACCAATCAACTTTGTAGGACCTGTATAAGTGTAAGGCGCAGACTCAGAACCGGTAAATGTTACGTTAGGCGTCGAAAGTGTCGTGGCACCTACTGTAATCGCCAATACACCAGTACCGTCTGTCAATGCACCCGTGTTAAATTTAATATCACCTGGACCTGTCAGCACCAGCGTGGCTGGAGCGGCAGCATTACCGACGGACGCCTTAATACCACCAGTAAAACTAACGGCATTTCCATTTGTCGTAGCAACTTGTGTGATGGTTGCCCCTGTCGTTTTACCAATCGTAATCAGTCCCGAGTAAGTAGAATTTACATCTTGATTTCCACCCAGCGTTGCGGTGGCAGTGTTTGATGAGGTGTAGAGCGTAATCGGGTTCGCAATCGTGACCGCACCATTGGTTAAGAGTGAAGTAGCGTCTCCGCTTACAGTGGCTGCACTTCCAAGGGTAATCGTATTCGTGGATATACCTAAGGCTAAACTATTCCCTAGAAGTACTTTTCCATTCGTAATTACATACTTAGTTGAAGAAGTCAGCGCATCACCAATCATGGTGTTATCGCCATTGAGTTGAACGGTTCCAGTACCAGCCGCGATATTCAGTGCACCGCGGAATGTATTATTACCCTGCAGAATCGTAGTTCCCGTATTCTTGATAAAAAGCGTCGTCGCCGCTGTCGTCTGAACCGCCGTTGTGCCTGAAGTATTTAAAACTCCTGAATTAAAAGTAAAATTTGCACCTGTACCCGTCAGAGTCAGTGAGCGACTTAAACCAGAACTATAAACATAAACGGAATTATTAAAAATCGTCGTGGAGCCTGTGGCACCTGTCCAAGTATTGTTCTGATTAGCATTCTGTATATTAACGTTAAAAGTTATCGATCCGTTCGTAAAATTATTAGTGAGTGAAGGCGTACTCGTACCAGTGACACCCGAGATACTAAGAATATTGGTGGCAGCACCTAAATTAGTGAATGTGTAACCCGTGGTTCCTGACATCGCGCCAAAAGTGACTGCACCAAAGAATTTATTACTGCCGATGCTTACGGTGGATCTAGTTGTTCCCGTACTATCAAAGAGTTGTGTATTTTGCGTGGCACCTGAGGAACTACTTCCATCGCTATAGGTAATACCCGTTCCCCAGTTACTAGGTGTAGTTACATTTGTATCTGTACCACCACCCGTCCAAGTGTACGCAGTAGCTTTAGCTTTATAAGGACTAACAACGGCACCCATCGCGACTACCATCGACGCTGCATTCATTAACCAGACAGCATTCTGACGATTGAGATAATTACTCCGGCGGGGGTTTGCCATACCAGAAACATTACGCAAAAAAATGTAAAAATACAATAAATTTGCGGAACAATTTGCTGATTTTATTATTAAGTCTCCAGCTCTCTGATTTACGTCCAATCACTATAATTGAGTGCGTAAATTATCATGACTGATTCAGAAATCTAAGCAGAAATTTCGGCTGCGAATTTGAGCCGAAAACAAAAAAGGGGTCTCATTGCTGAGACCCCTTTTGTTAGGTTATACCTTTAAGACTTAGACCGTTGCCTTCTTCTGCTTGCGGCGGCGGATGGCGACTGCTGCGAGA
>JBAXUJ010000090.1:0-5207 GCA_037129735.1 Opitutia bacterium
GATTTCTGGGCTTAAGATTTCCCAAACCGGATTGCGCTCACGTGTGGAACCAAAAGCGAGAAGTCCTAAACAGGCGAAGGCCATACCATTGTCAGACCCTTGGGAGAGCTTAACTTGAGCGGTAATCGTTCGGGCAACTAATTCGGGAATGCTTTGGCGCTCGAATACGAGGTCACCTGTAGCACGAAAATACTCACCTAAAGCGAGGGCAACGTGGCCTGGCTCGTCAGCACGACTAGTCTCACCAGCAACGGGCTGTATAGACCCGTCCGGCGTAATCGAACTGAGGTTAATTTTCAGAAGAGCCCTAGTTTGATCTAGGCACTGACTTGAGAAATTCTGCATGCGGAATAGTCTGAATTGATGACTAGCACCTGAGTGTCAATGCCACATCACAACAATCTGATGTATTTTGAACGACTAAAATTAATTCCATGTCTCGAAGCTTTAGCGGACTAATATTAAATATAATTCCTTCGGACCGTGAGCACCTAGAACCAAGATGCGCTCGATGTCACCCGTGCGACTAGGCCCAGTGATAAATGACAACATACTTGGCATTTTGCCCTCAAATTGGACATTAATTTGCTCAAAACAGGCAGCTAAATCGGGTACCACTTGGTCTGCCTTCGCAATAACCACGTGAACGGGAGGTAAAATAGATAATCCGCGACCACCGGAGGTCTCACTCGAGACCAGAATTGCTCCGAATTGAGCTACAATGGACACACAAGACGTCAGACCGACATCGGCTGCCTCAAGTTCGTCTTTCGTAAAAGAGTCTTCTACCGCCCAAGCCTTACCGTCGATCGCCAGTGCTACCGGTGTCACTAGTTCGTTCTTATGGTAGGCAATATTCTTCCAATTCTTCTTTTGTGCTAAATCCTTCACCACGGATATAGCCTGAACTAAATTTTCAACAGGGTGGAAGTGTGCCTTCAACTTAGCTAAATTATCGGACAACAATGCCATGGTCTCCACTTGAGTATCACCGACTTCAGGTAACCAAGCTTTGCCGACAACCTTGTTAGATTCACCCTTCAGATGTGGCTTCGGCGAAGGTATTTTAAGCGCCTCGCGAATACGCCCCATAATTTCTTTACGTGCTTCAGACATTTTTAGAATCCTTCCATACTTCTCTAAATGATTTTTGGGGGATTGCCGGTAAATCACGGGACTTGAGCCACGTACCTAAATAGGGAACAGGCAAGTGCTTCAATAGTCCGAAAGTTTTTCGAAAAACTTTTCCACCTAAAGAAAATAGCGCCGGACGTTGGATGACGAAATTAAATGTACCGTGAAAAACTCGATCGAATAAATTAGGTACTACCTTCGCAGCATTGCGTCGGTTTTGTAATAGGTGATGGTGTAAATCGATACGGACCGGACACGCATCCGTACACGCACCACATAATGAGGAGGCACCCGAAAGGTGATTCCAATCCTTCAGACCACGTAAATGCGGTGTAATTACAGAACCAATCGGACCTTGGTAAGTAGTGCCATACGCATGCCCACCAATATTTTTAAATATAGGACAGACATTTAAACACGCACCGCAGCGAATACAGTGGAGCGCATCGCGTTGCTCAGGATCTGCTAACAACTGAGTGCGGGCATTATCTAATAAGACTAAATGAAACTCTTCTGGACCATCACGCTCACCTGGCTTTTTGGGACCAGCATAAAGTGTGTTATAACAGGTCATGGGCTGGCCTGCACCCGCCGTCGCTAACATCGGCAACAAGACTGCGAGGTCATCTATTGTATTAATCACTTTTTCGATTCCCGAGAGCGCAATATGCACCCGTGGCATCGCCGCCGTTAAACGTGCATTACCTTCGTTCTCAGTAATGGAAATTTGACCTGTATCAGCGACTAAGAAGTTCGCACCCGTAATACCCACATCAGCAGTGATGTAGAGTTTACGTAAATGCCTACGAGCAATCATCGTAAGTTCTTCGGGACTATCCGTTGCCGCTGTGCCGAGATGCTTGGTAAATAAATCGCTAATCGCCTCACGCTTTAAATGCATGCAGGGAAACACGAAGTGATAAGGAGCTTCTCCTCGTAATTGTTGAATAAACTCACCTAGATCACTCTCCACGACGCCGTAACCCGCTTTCTCAAGAGCATCGTTTAAATGAATCTCTTCAGTGGTCATACACTTCGACTTAATAACAGCCTTAGCATTCGCTTTGGCCAATAAATCTAAAATAATTTGACGTGCTTCGGCCGCATCGCGTGCCCAGTGAACCTTACCGCCATTAGATTCAAATTTCGCGACAAACTTTTCTAAGACTTCGGCTAAATTATTTACGGCTGACCATTTAGCGAGTGAAGCCGC
Organism: Opitutia bacterium; assembly: GCA_037129735.1. Classification (GTDB taxonomy): domain Bacteria; phylum Verrucomicrobiota; class Verrucomicrobiia; order Opitutales; family UBA953; genus UBA953. Next base: position 2,348 of record JBAXUJ010000090.1, read on the forward strand.
ATCGCGAGCCAGTTCCCAATCACGATACTTAGCTTTATACAAATCGCGGTTTTTATAATAACCACCCAACGCAGTCCGAATGAATTGACGCTGATCGCCGTCGGCACTCGTCAGGGTAGATTCCTTGATAAAAATGGATTTGGAATCAGACATGTTCGATTCCCATGGCTAAGAGCTCGGCGATATGCAGAGGTCTGATGACTTTGCCTTCGCGTGATAACCATCCGCCAATTTGAAGTAAGCAGGATGGGTCGGATGACACAATGTAGTCCGCACCGGTTCTCGCTAGGGCACCCGCATTTACTTGTACCATGGCCGTCGAAATCATCGGAAACTTAACCGAGAATAATCCGCCAAAACCGCAGCAAGATTCTGATTCTTCGGTTTCAATTAATTCTAAACCCTTAACCGCGCGTAATAACTTACGTGGCTCCTCTTTGAGTCTTAATTCGCGGAGGGCGTGACAACCATCATGGTAAGTCACCTTTTTATTCAAAGTAGCACCGACATCCGTAGTCTTTAATTGCGAAACGATGAAATCAGAAAATTCAAACGTGCGTTGAGATAGTCTTTTCGCTTCCGCTTCATATTTTGTACCATGAAGAAGTTCAGGATAAAATTTCTTCATCATCGCCACACATGAACCAGAAGGACCGACAACGACCTCGGCGTCCTTAAAGACTTCTAAACTACGAATCGCACCTTCTTTAGCGATTTCCCATTGCCCGGAATTATAAGACGGCTGACCACAACAAGTTTGACTCGAATTAAATTCAACTTCCTGACCGAGTTTTTTCAAAACCTTAGCCGCCGCCAAACCTACCTGTGGGGTAAGTTGATCGACGAAACAAGGAATGAATAGGGAAACGCGCACAGTCTATCTTAAGAAAGCCTCATGTAAGCCACCGTCGACCGTAATCACTTGGCCTGTGGTTTTGTTGAGTCGATTGGAGACTAATAAGAAATACGCCTCAGCTTGGTCAGCAGGAGTAATGGGATTCTTAGTTAAGGTTCTTTCGGCATAGAACTTTGATAGTTTTGTCGTCAAAGATTCCGAAGCTTCGTCATCGGTGTAAGGAATGTTATATTTAGCCAACGATGCGATAACGCGATCGCGTGGGAACATCGCTGAACCTTGAACAACAGTTGCAGGAGCTACACCATTAACACGAATGAGAGGGGATAACTCCATGGCTAGTTCACGCACGAGGTGATTAGCGGCAGCTTTGGAAGTGTCGTAGGCCACGGAGCCCTTTTTCGCAACTGCGGCATTCGCACTGGTGGTAAGAACCAAGTTTCCGCGAAGGCCTTGTTCCTTCCAGGTCTTGAAAGCTTCATCACCGACCAGATAACTACCTGTCACATTTAAAGCAAACGTGAGAGCCCACTTGTCGTCAGGAATATGTCCCGAAGTGTCGGGTGATACGAAAATACCTGCAGTGACACAGATAGAATCAAAACCACCATAAGCCAAGGCAACGTCATCAAGCATGCGACGAATGGAGTTACGATCCATGATATCACCCGCTAACCCGATGGCAGGACCACAATTAGAAAGACCTGTACCAGCAACGCCGATACCAATACCGTATTTATCGGTAATTTCTTTGGCCGTGGCTTGGGCAGCTTCGACATTTTTATCTACGCAAACAATGTGCGCACCTTCTTTAACTAAACGGTGTGCAGTTTCTTTACCGATGCCTGAACCTGCACCGACCACGATGATGACTTGGCGTGCTAATTCTTTCTCCGCAGGCATGCGCTTGAGTTTGGCTTCTTCTAATAACCAATACTCGATATCAAAAGCTTCTTGTTGGGGTAGAGCGACATACTGGTCGATTGCCTCAGCACCACGCATGACCTCAACAGCACAGTTGTAAAACTCGGCAGTGACACGCGACTCGGACTTATCTTTACCCCAAGCAACCATACCTACGCCTGGAATCAGGACGACGGTAGGATTGGGATCACGCATGGCAGGTGAATTAGCACGTTTGCAGGCGTTATAATAGTTGGCGTAATCTTTACGGTAATTATCTAAACCGGATTGGAGTTTAGATTTAAGCGCAGCGACGTCTTCTTTTTGCGGATTCCAATCAATATAGAGTGGTTTGATTTTCGTGCGCAGGAAGTGATCAGGGCAGGATGTACCTAATTCTGCTAAGCGAGGTGCGTCGCTTGAATTAACGAAACGTAAAATCTTTTCATCGTCTTGCACGGTTCCGATGAAACGTTTTTCTTGGGAGACCTGACCACGGAGCCAAGGTAAGATTTTCGCCAAGACTTCATTGCGTTTAGTCGCATCGAGAGTTTGGTATTTAGCACCACCGAAAGCTTTGGCATCGCCACCTTTGGATTGGTACTGCGACTCGATATAAGCAGCGGCTTGCTCAATCATCGAAAGAGTAAGTTCGTAACAGGCTTTATCGTCATCAGCCCATGAAATAAATCCGTGCTGACCCATCATAATAGCTTTGGTCGAAGGCTCTTTGCGTGCAATTTCCTGCATCGCTAAACCTAATTCGAAACCTGGACGCATCCATTTAACATACGCCATTTTTCCAGCGAAGATTTTTTGCGTGAGTGCTTCACAATTCTTTGAAGCAGCAATGGAAATAATCGCATTAGGGTGCATGTGGTCGACATGTTTGCCCGGTAAGAAACTGTGAAGAGGCGTGTCAATCGATGAGGCGCGAGGATTTAAATTAAAAGTCGTATGATTATACATAGCGACCATGTCATCTTCGGCCTGCGACTTTAATCCCTTGTCCGCACGTGCAGCATACACGGCTTGTAATTCGATGAGTTTATCTTGGTAGAGTGAGGAGAAATTTTCGCGAGTAGACGTACGTAAGTCGCC
>JBAXUJ010000091.1:0-5111 GCA_037129735.1 Opitutia bacterium
CCCATGCAGATAGGAGGCCACCAGTGATTGATTCGCCCATCGAGGGTATTTTGACGTCCACAGCCATAAAAGTAAGTGGCTGACTTTGTGAGTACTACCCGACAGTTTCAACGGGGAAATAGGACAATTTTTCACAATATCGGCTCAGACCGATTGTAGAAGGCGAAGACAAACCACCTGTTAAATCCTCTACTGAACCAATTTTAGACAGAAAACGCCTGTTGGATAAGGTCAGATTGCTCGAGTTTATGAACAGAAAGGGCGCCCACGGCAGGAGATGCGGCAGCATCGCGACCAGCGTACAACGGCTTAACGCCTAGGGCTGATTCGATAATCGGAGAAATGAAACTCCAGCCCGCCATATTCTTTGGCTCGTCTTGGACCCAAACGACTTTTGCGGGTGAACCATACTGAGTATGAATTTTCTTTAACGCGGACGGATCGAGAGGGAAGAGTTGTTCGACGCGAACAATCGTAGTCGTCGTATCTTGGCGGGCCGACCGTTCGGCTTCTAAATCATAAAATACTTTTCCTGAACAAAGAATAAGGCGTTCAGTCTTAACCGCTGGAGTTGAGTCAGTAATCAACGCTTCAAAATCTTTTTCCGTGAAATCTTCGAATTTGCTCACGCAGGTTTTGTGACGAAGTAAACTCTTTGGTGTAAGAACAATAAGCGGCTTGCGATGTTCAGACTTAACTTGGCGGCGTAAGGCGTGGAAAAGTTGAGCAGGGGTCGAAGGCTGAATAACTTGAATATTATTTTCAGCGCAAAGTTGGAGGTATCTCTCGAGCCGAGCCGAAGAGTGTTCAGGACCTTGACCTTCGTAGCCGTGAGGAAGCAGAAGAACTAAGCCACTAGTTTGACCCCATTTGGATTCAGCAGAAGCGATAAATTGATCGATGACGATTTGCGCGCCATTCGAAAAATCGCCGAACTGAGCTTCCCAAATCACCAATGAATCTGGGGCTTCTAATGAATATCCGTAATCAAAGCCTAAGACGGCGTATTCAGATAGAGTTGAATTTACTAATTCAATCGATTCGCCACCGGGAACAGAATTGAGCGGACAATATTCAGCGTCGTTCGATGGATCGTGAAGTACGGCGTGACGGTGCGAGAAGGTGCCACGTTCGCAGTCCTGACCTGAAATGCGAACTGGATGACCTTCAGCTAAGAGTGATCCAAAGGCTAAGCCTTCGCCCAGACTCCAGTCGAAATTAATTCCTGATTTAAAGGTATCTCTTTTGATATCCAACATGCGCTTAATTTTGGAGTTAGGCGCAAAGTCTGGCGGCATCGTCCAAAGTGATGGCGCGATTTTTTGTAATAACTCCGCATTAGCACGCGTCTCGACGTGTGAGTCGTAAGGAGATTGAAAAGGTTTAAGTTTAGGTGCGGGTTTATTGGCGAGGTCGGCCTCGAGGCTGGCACGTGCACGATCTTGTGCTGCGTTATATAAAATATCGAACTCCGTACGTAGGCTGAGTAATTCACCATCGGGTGCTGAGCCTGACTCCGTTAAGCGCGATGAATATAATTCGGTGACGCTGGGGTGGGTTGTGATATTCTTATATAAAATTGGCTGAGTGAAGAGTGGCTCATCGGTTTCGTTATGTCCGTAGCGACGGTAGCATACGATATCGACCACGACATCCGCTGAGAATTTTTGACGATATTCTAAAGCGATTTCAGTAGCGAGGACAACGGCATCAGGATCGTCGCCATTCACGTGTAAAATTGGAGCTTCGATGAACTTGGCGATTTCGGTACAATGACGTCCGGTGCGACCTTCATCAGGGTTGGTGGTGAAGCCGACTTGATTGTTGGTAACAATGTGGAGTGTGCCCGCTACGGTGTAACCCTTAACACCAGAAAGATTGAGTGATTCCATCACGATACCCTGACCAGCAAAGGCGGCATCACCGTGAATTAAAATCGGGAGAACTTTAGAGCGTTGAGTTTCGTTTTGTAAATCAACGCGTGCACGAGCACGTCCGAGGACAATTGGATTAACCGCTTCTAAGTGACTTGGATTGTAGGCGAGAGTAAGCGCAATTTCTTTTCCGTTGATGGTGCGACTACTTTCATAACCTAGGTGATATTTAACGTCACCATCGCCTGAGCTCGTATTGGGAATATAAGTTTCCGCGAAAGCTTCAAACAAATCTTCGGCTTTCTTACCAAGAACATTAACCAATACATTGAGACGGCCGCGGTGGGCCATACCGATGATAATGTCATTGATCTCTAGGTCGGGTGAACGGCTAATAACACGTTCGAGTGCGACCATCATGCTTTCTCCTCCTTCAACCGAGAAGCGTTTTGCACCGACAAAAGTCTTATGAATAAAACGTTCAAATTGTTCTGCTTGAACGAGCGTTCTTAAAAAGCCGCGACGTGTTTCGTGGTTATAGGTCGAGCGTAAACCGCAGCTTTCGACGCGTTCTTGGAACCAGCGACGGCGTGTTCCGTCTTGAATATGGGTAAACTCGACGCCGATGGTGCCGCCGTAAATGGATTTAAGCTTAGTTAAAATTTCCGAGAGAGGAAGCATGACGCCGCCAAGGAAATCAGCCGTATGGAAAACTTGTGTTTGTGGTAAGGTGTCGAGTCCGAGAACTTTATCCGTTAATTCGAAGTAAGGTGTCGGATCGTAGAGAGGATTAATTCTCGCCTGTAAGTGACCTAAAGTTCGGTAAGCTTGAATCGCTGCGAGTACCTTAACCTGGGCAGAGGCATCCACACCTGATCCCGGTGCAACGGCTGCAGAATTTTTTGCAGGTTTGGGAGGAAGCGATAAACCTAATTCAAATCCTTCAAAGAAAGCAGCCCAATCAGCGTCGACGGACTTCGGGTCTTTTTTCCAGCGCTCATGATATTCTGCCAATAAATCGGCATTCCAGCGTGAACCTACACTAAGGTGTTTCATATGTGTTACGATTTAAAGTTTGATTCCGATTTAACCAGTGGCTCGGACAAGAACAAGCCCAGACCAAAGTATTTAGTTAAGATTGAGGGTTGAATGACTTAAAATAAGCATCATTAATCATGGTCTACGTCGATGTCTACCCCAAGGCCGGCAAACCGCTCCTATTCCACGGAAGCCCTCGAACATTGGTTCCAGGCCCTACCCGAAGAGTGGGAAACTGTCTTCAAAGCAAAAGACCTAAAACTTGGCCGACAAATTTACACCGATGGATTAGTTCGATCGATTGAACTAAAACCCAATAGTGCTGAAGCGGTTACTAAATTGGAAAATAAAACCGTACGAGCAGTAATCGAACTTGTTGACGGAAAAATTGAGTGGAGAAGTTCGTTACCCGAAGATGAATCAGGCGCTCCTTACGCCGTCGCGGCCATGTACGAAGTGGAGGAACTTTTAGCTGATGAAATTAAAGCGATCGATGACTCGGTGCCTGAAGTTCAACCAGTTTTACCTGTTGAACCAGAAAAGAAAGACACCTCATCGCGTCTGGCACTTAAGTTACAAGTATCTTTCGACCTAGTATCCGAAGGGTTAACCGCATCAGCCTCATGGGCGGGCAGGGGCGGACATGCCTATAATTGCTTTGGTCCAGGCGCAGTACCAGGCGATGAACTCTCGGACGAACAACGCCAAACCTTGTTCCGCTTTAGTACTGTCGCACACCGCGCTGGATTTGTTTATAGTAAAACGGCTGGCACTTGGGCGATCGATAATATCGGTCGAATCGAAAGATTCGTCCGCGAAGAATTAAACGAGTGGCGCAAAAGATTTAAACTCGTTGGAGAAGATTCTCTTAATATTTTCCGTAACGAACAATTACAGGTCGCTATCGATGCCCAAGCGAATTCGGGCAATGATGGTAAATCATTCCGTTTGAGTTGGAGTCTTAAAGCGGGCACACACCCCTTACTCGAACATGAGCAAAAATTATTATTAAAAGCAGGTGGGCGTCCGGTTATTTTACCTGGCAAAGGTGTAGTTGCCTACAATGCATCCGTTGCTGATTTTTCCGAAGATTGGAAAAGTAAAGACGGTGAAGTGCCGCGCTATTTATTGCTCTCACTTTTCGATCACCCTGCAGTGGGTACATTAAAGTTGAATGATGATTTGAAGGAATGGAAAGACCGTCTCCTACAAGAGCCTCCGCACCCGGAAGGCCTACCTACTTATCTGCGACCCTATCAAGCTAAGGGTGTCGCCTGGCTGGGTCGACTTTGCGACTTGGGTTCACATCCATTACTAGCCGATGAAATGGGCCTAGGTAAGACCGTACAGGTCTTGGCCTTACTGGCATCTAGGCCCGCAGGTGAGCGTTCCCTCATCGTTTGTCCAGCGAGTGTGATCCCCGTTTGGATTGGCGAAATTAAACGATTCCATCCCGAACTTTCAGCGGATGTCGCCGTCTTAACGGCGGAGGATGACTTCGCAAAAAATCCTAAAGCTAAACTTTGGATTTCCAGTTACACACAACTTCGTCGCCATGCCGATCTTTTAGAGAAGACAGAATTCGGCTATGTGGTGCTCGATGAAGCCCAAGCGATTAAGAATCCTGAAGCGAAAACAACTCAGACTTGTTTAAGCGTAAAGGCATTACACCGCATCGCTATTACAGGGACGCCGCTGGAAAATCGATTAACGGATTTATGGACCATTTTCCGTTTCCTTATGCCCGGTCTTTTAGGAAAGCGCGCTCAGTTTGAAAAATTTATGCAACGCGATGAATCCGCAGCGCACGTTAAAGTGCGTCGCCAGGTTTCACCGTTTATTCTTCGTCGATTAAAGCGTCACGTGGCGTCCGACATTCCACCCAAACAGGAAGTGGTATTACCTTGTCCTCTGACCCACGAACAACGGTCCCTGTATCAACACTTAACGCAGGGCAGTGGTCTGTCTGGAGATTTGGCTACGGTTTTATCGAAAGATTCCGCCTCATTCCTCACGCTTCTGATGCGTCTTCGCCAGGTGTGCTGCGATCCTGGATTATTACCTGAAAATTCCCACGCACACTCTACTCATTCAGGTAAGATCACTCTTCTGATTTCTAAATTATCAGAAATTGCGGCCAACGGTTCTAAGGCTGTGGTCTTCTCGCAATTCGTTACATTACTCAATCGGGTGAAGGCT
>JBAXUJ010000092.1:0-5100 GCA_037129735.1 Opitutia bacterium
GCTGGGGCTTTTGATGTATCGGCCGGAACTCTCTTCCGCTATTGGACCGAGCGCGGTTCCGATGAATTTAATCCCGACGACCCCGTTTGGGAAAAAACTTTTCAGGATTATAAAAGAGGAAAATTTTCCCTAGAGGGTAATGAACTCACCCGCCAACAGAGCGGAAGCGTGATAGACTTCAGCGGAATTATCCACGGGTATGCCTGCGATCGCATGGCTGAGATGTTGGAAAGTAATTGGGGAATTCACCGGGCGATTTTAGGTGCAGGAAACAATGTAGTTTTAGCGTTGGATCCTCCAGGAGAGGCTCGAGGTTGGCGTGTGGGGCTTGGTCGCACCCTCGAGCTTAAGTTGTGTCGTACCGCACTCGCGAGTAAGTCCAATAACTCCGTGAAGTCCTGCTTGGTGAATCCTCTTTCAGGCCTCACCGCGTCATTAAGTACTGAAGCCATTCGTGCCGTGGCAAATACGGCATTAGAGGCCGAAGCGTTGACGACCGTTGGAGTCTTACTATCCGAATCCGAAATTAAAAATTTACTCACGCGAGTTTCTACCCGCGGACTCTGGCTGCCGGGCGGTGAGTGTCTCGGAATGTTTAAGAATCTCGACTTAACGAATCGAAACTAGCGCTTACTGATTAATCATTTTCTCAATATCCAGCTGAAGCTTTTCGCGGTTATTAGAGAAGAGATAAGTGTCGGAAGATACGCAATTCAGGGCTGAGATGAGAACTTCGCGCGGAGGGCGACGAGTGTCCATGAGTCGACGGATGTAGACTTCGACATCGTTAGCGATTTCAGGGTGCTCAATCTTTAGTTTCACAATCTGTAACAGTAACGGCTGGTTATTCTCATTCATTAAGTGAGCTTGAATGAGCATATTATTCGCTTCCACGAATCGCTTGGCCTGAATTAATTTTTTACCCGTCGCAATTAAGAGTTGGGGTGGAACACGTCGATTCTCTAGTAGGCGTGTTAAATTGATTAAGCCAATTTCTGGCTGCTCATCGGCGAAGTAAGCGATACATTTTAAAGCATCGAGCGCGATTTTGGTATCAGCCAACCATTGTTCGCGTTCGATTTGGGACAAGAGTTCATCGATAAGCAAAATCGCTTCGTGGGCTCGATTAGCATTAATCAGGCATTCTGCATGAGTGAGTGCGAATTTAGTGCGACTGGGAAAACGGCTTTGCTCGGCCAGAGTGAGCAATCGACCAGTGAGCTTGGCATTGAAATTGTCATTCCCGTACTGTGCTAACTCGAGCATCGCTTGTTCATTCTTCGCATATTTTTTAACTATTTTTTCAATTTCAGTATTACGTTTTTCTTCGTTTTCTGGACCAGTCATTAAGTGAAGCGACTGGATGTAGGGGCTGAAACTTTCTGGATTACTAATAATAATTAAGTCCAAGCAGTCCTTGGCTTCTTTGAGATTGCCCATGTCTTTAAGCCAGCGTGCCTTAATTTCTAGGAGCCTAATGACTCCTGGATAGTTTTTAATGGCAGTATTAAGCAGTTTAATCGCTTCGGCTTTTTCGCCTAATTCGTACATTAACTGACAACGTAACAAGAACCCTTCGGGATTAGTTTCTAGGGTGTAATCACGAATTAGTTTAGAGGCCTCGTTGTAATTACCACGGAAAAAGTTAGCCTGCGCTTCTGCGAGTTTAAGGTCTTCGCGAATGACTGGGCTGAGTTTTTTATTAGGTAGGTATTTCTTAGCGGTGTTGATGACTCGGGTATCTTGGTCGAGCATGAAGCAACGCGTCAGGTAGTTTCTGAAAATTTCAGGATCGTTGAGTCCGTAATCGAGGGAATTTTCTAAAATTTGAAAGGCGTCAATCGAGCGGCCGAAGGCAAAGTACAAGTCAGCACAAAGCTTTTGAGCCTCGGCATTTTTCGGCGAGAGACTGGCGCCAGTGCCGATGTATTTAGCAAATTCTGCAAAGTCGCCTCGTTCCAAAGCAGCTTTGGCCACACTGATAAAATATTCACCTTTGTGATTTAAATGTGCGACTTTTCCGTGGTCTTTTGCGGGATCGTAATCGATAATTTTCCGACGATTCCGAATACCAACCTCTTCAGGAGTAAGAAAGAAATTAACGGTAGAATCGACGGCTGAATCGTAATAAAATAAATAAATATCAGCCCGACGTGTGGTCGTGATTCCATTCATGTAACGCTCACGGAAGTACATAAATTCCGAAGCCATGAGCCAAATGCCAAAAAGTAAAAAGGGCAGGATGCCAGCGATTCGTCGGACGTTTAAACTGTAAACTTTTCTGCTATATCCGAACTGCTCGATGAAAATAGTACCAAACAAAATACTACGCGTGCGCTTCTCCGCGGGGTCGAAGCCTGGTTCGTATTTTTCTTTTTTATTCATGGAGACGGCTCATTAATCAAACAATTGAGAAACGAGGCAAGCGAGGAGTCTAGGAGATGAAATCTGCTGTAATTTCGATAGATTCTGTGGGATTTAGACAGTTTTTTCCGATGCAAATCTGGAATCCAGCGACCGAGCCGTCTTGGCGTAGGATAAGGGGACGATAAGCCCTCGCCCGAGAATGGGTATCACTCATACCAGTAATTTTTTCATGGAGTTGATCCAATTGATTGGCGGTTTGATATTTAACGACGACCCAGCCGGTTGCCTGACGCGTAAACGCATCCAATGCATGGGCCACTCCGTGTGGAACATTCTTCACCAGTCCTCCGTACGCCTTACTTAAATCTGAGAAATGATTAGCGTGATGAGTTTCTTCGGACAAAACTTCTAACTGCGCATAGGCTTGGAGGAGCATGGAGTTTCCAGCCGGCACCGCATTATCAAACCAGTCTTTTTGTCTGACGGAAAGATCGGCCCGATTTTCAGAAACCATGAAGTAGCCGACGGCATGTGGATCACGGAACTTAATTTCCACGGTCTCCATTATTTTTTCGGCTCTTCCAATATAGTCGGTGTGTGGAGTACCCAGAGCCCAATCGGCATATGCACCGAGTGCTAATTCAGCCTCCGCCAGACTGGCATAGTTGGTCATAATACCTTCGCCGCTAGCGTTATTTTTATACCAGGTTGTAAATAAATTGATTTCACCTTCGGTCTCCTGCGCCATGTTCTGCCAAAGAATACTTTCTAGTTCGGATGCTTGTTTTACCCAATCTTTACGGCCAAAAATCCACCCAGCTTTTGCTAGGTTTTTGATGACTAATGCATTCCAACCGAGCAGAATTTTATCGTCCCGCATCGGTTGTGGTCTTTGCGCACGTTTTTTTAATAACTTTTGTCGAGCTAACTTAAATTTTTCACGATCTTTGATATTTCCTCGGAGTTTGGGAATATTGGCTCCTTCGAAATTACCTTGATCGGTAATTCCATAAGCCTGAGCAAATTCAAGAGCTTGTTCACCGAGGGCTTCAACAATTTCAATAGGCTTCCAAATATATGTCGTTCCTTCATGGTGATCCGTGTCCGCATCGAGTGAGGTGGCAAAGAGTCCACTCTCGGTTAACATCTCACGATTTAACCATTCAATGGTTTCTTCAACGATAGCCAAATAAAGAGGATCACGATAACGTGACCATGCTTCAGCGTAAGTTCCAATCAGCTGGGCATTGTCATAAAGCATTTTTTCGAAATGCGGCACAGTCCAATCACGGTCTACGCAGTAGCGATGAAACCCGCCACCAATTTGATCATAGAGCCCACCACGCGCCATCGCTCCTAGGGTGACTGTAATCACCGCATCCAGTCGGGTCGCTAAAGCTCGATCATGGTCCGCAGCTTTGGTGGCACGAATCCCTAATAGAAAATCAATAACAGGCGGGTTAGGGAATTTAGGAGCCCCGCTAAATCCTCCATGGGTATCATCGTGATTCTCACAAATACGTTTAGCTGCTTCGATTAAATCCGGTGGGGTGGGAGATAGGCCATTGGCATCAGGCGCCACGGTCAGGTGTAAAAGATTTTTCGCAATCGCATCGGCGTTCGCCGCTAATTCATTTTTATTACTGTGATAAAAATCGGCGACGCGCATGAGCAATTGCGGCCAGGGTACTTGTCCGTGCCCACGATCCTCGGGCGGAAAATAAGTTCCACCAAAGAAAGGTCGTCCGTCGGGTAGACAGAAACAATTTAACGGCCAGCCGCCCTGTCCCTGAATCATCTGCACTGCATCCATCATTAATTTATCTACTTCGGGTTTTTCTTCTCGGTCTACTTTAATGCAGACAAAGTGCTTATTCATTAATTCCGCGGTGTAGGTCTGCTCGAAAGATTCACGGGCCATGACGTGACACCAGTGACAGGAAGAATAGCCCACGGATACGAGAACGGGCTTATTAAGTTTTTTTGCTTCAGCAAAAGCTTCGTCACACCAAGGCCACCAGTGCACCGGATTCTCGGCGTGTTGACGGAGGTACAATGAAGGCTCTTTGGCTAATCGATTAGACACGGCTCTAACCTTGCCAAAGAGTCGGTTGGTGCAAGTCTGTCCTTTGCACAGTCTTCGACTTGCCCACGTCTGATTTTGTGCGTAATTCTTTGTTTTTCGAGATTCTGTCCGATGTCTAAAATTCAGATTTTAACCCCAACGGTCGCCAATCAAATCGCGGCCGGCGAAGTCGTGGAGCGCCCCGCCGCCGTGGTTAAGGAATTATTAGAAAACTCTCTCGATGCGGGTGCGAAAAGAGTCACGGTTGATTTTTCCAGAGGCGGTAAAGCTTATGTGATTATTGAGGACGATGGAATAGGAATGAGTCCCGCTGACGCACTCCTGAGTCTCGAACGTCACGCCACGAGTAAAATTCGACTCGCTGCTGATTTGGATCGCATTGCTACTTTTGGTTTTCGCGGTGAAGCATTGCCTTCGATTGCGAGCGTCTCTCGCTTTACTTTACAAACGCGGTCAACCGATGCCGCATCGGGAACAGAAATTTATATTAACGGCGGAAAAGTCATTCATCAGCGCGATCACGGAATGCCGGTCGGTACGCGTATCGAAGTGGCTAATTTATTTCACCCCGTCCCCGCACGTCTTAAATTTTTAAAGTCAGACGAAACCGAAGCCGCCCATATTGTACGTTTGGTTCGACTCTATGC
>JBAXUJ010000093.1:0-5084 GCA_037129735.1 Opitutia bacterium
GACTGAAAAAAGGTACGCAGAAAGTAATTTTACGTCCGTAACACTATTTTACCAGCACCTTGGCCTTGGTCTGCAATTCTTTATCTAAGTCTATCACATTGCGGACGGCGTTGAGAAGTTTCTGAGCTGAATTTATATCGGGTTTCGAAAACGGCGGAGCCGCGGAAAGTTTGGTCGCGCTGATGTCATCCAAAATTGTTCTCATTTTGTCGGTGGTTTGTTTGATGCACTCACCCTTGTTCCAATTTTTGGCTGACCAGAGGGCTTCATTATTCCAATAGGTGAATCGTTTTTCCTCCGAAGCGGAAAAATCTTTTTGGAACTGTGAGAGTGAGGTAAAAAAAGCGAGGGCCTCGCGCTGATCTTCATCCACAATTTTGGTGGGGTCTTTTGATAACTTAGCTTGTAGGACGGAAAACTTAGATTGGAGTTTCATCCGATTATCTGGCCACGAATCGAATTCTTTGGCGCCTGGAACATCGACACCGGCCCAGGCCAGACTCACCCAACAAAGACAGAATAAAAATTTAGATACCATAAAACACACCTAATCTTTAATTATACGCATTATTGGCAAATTAAACTATAATTATTTTCTGTTCCCCTGCAACCTTGGGCTTAGTTTGTGGTCATATACCTCATGAAATTACGTTTAGCCATTTTCGTCCTAACCTTAGCCTATATTTCTATACAGGCTGCAGAAACAACTAATACCACGGTTTCAGTGCTCAGTGAAAAAGTTGTCGGAACTATCCCAGCTAACTTTATCGGTTTGAGTTACGAAAAGTCAGCGGTCACGGAAAATCATTTTCGTCCGGATAACTTAGTTTTAGTTAATCTACACAAAAATCTCGGATCTGGTGTTTTAAGATTCGGTGGCAATAAAGTAGAGCTCACACAGTGGTCGCGCGAAGCACCTAAAGAAAAACCAGCGAAAGGTGTCTTTGTAGCTACATGTAATGATATGGATAAATTTTATGCGTTTATTAAATCAATAGACTGGAAAGTCATTCATGCGGTAAATCTAGCGAGCAATAAGCCCGAAGTTTCCTCGGACGAAATCAATTATGCGGTAAAAATCGGTGGCAACTCCATTATGGGTTTTGAAATCGGTAATGAACCCGATCACTACGACAAGGATACCAAAAAACTACGTGAAAAAGGCTATGCCTATCCCCAGTATAAATCTGAGTTAGAGAAAGCGCACGAGGTCATCTTAAAGCAAAATCCTGGAATCAACCTCATCGGTCCAGCAGTTACCAGTGGCGGCTTCAAGTTCTTCGAGCCCTGCGTATTAGATTTCAAAAATAAACTCAGCCTAACGACGTCACACTTCTACCCTACGTCGGCGATTAGCGTACCCGCGCCCACCTGCGAAAGCCTTCTCAGCGATAACTCTAAAAAGAAAGCTATCTCCATGGCTGAAAAATATGCAGCAGCCTCTAAAAAAGCAGGGCTGGCATGGCGTCTCGCTGAATGTAATTCAGCATCAATGGGTGGTACTGATGGCGTGAGCGATGTGTTCACTGCGGCGGTTTGGGGATCTGACTTCTTATTCGACATCGCTGAGCATGGCGGCACTGGTGTAAATCTTCACACCATCTTTGGTCAGCATGGTTATACCGCCATCAGTTATGACAAAGAGAAGAAGACCTACGCTGTACGCCCTCTCTATTACTCTTTGTTATTATTTAAAGATGCTGGAAACGGAAAATTAATCGATGCCGATACAAAATCGAACGGTAACGTTGTCAGTCACGCCACCTTGGGTGCCGACGGGAAACTCCGCGTGATCGTCATCAATAAAGAATTAGACAAAGCCACCAAGGCCATCGTGTTAACTGATTCAAAAAGAACCCACGGAACAGTCACACGTCTCAGTGCAAGCTCACCTACCGAACAAATGTCAGTGAGTTACGGCGAAGGCACCGTTAATAAAGACGGTACCTGGAAACCTGAGAAGCGTGAAGACATTAAAGGAACCGCTGGCCGATTCGAAGTCACCCTCCCCGCCTGCAGCGCCGCCGTCCTCACTCTCGAAGCGAATTAAGTACTAAGGTCGGACCTAGTAAAGTATCCAGGCGATGAAGCCCATCGTCTCGATATTGTTTTAGTGTAAATTTAAATAACCTATGAGGAATGAAAAAAACATTCCTTGCGTTATTCTTTCTGTCGCTGTCTTTTGTTTTTCGCTCCCACCTTACCGCAGCCAGCTTAAGTGAAAACTTACTTAGAGATCAGGATGGCGATCGCATCAGCGATGCGGTTGAAATCTCCCTGGGGCTAAATCCATTAGATAAAACGGACGGCTTAAGTGATGCTGATCATGACGGTCTAAGTTTGGCTGATGAAATTAACGCTGGCACCAATCCAAATAAGGCTGATAGCGATGATGATGGCATCAGCGATTTTGATGAATGGGAGAATACACCGGCCGCACCTTCCAATGTAGCGAGAACTCTGCAAACCAATCGGCCCACACCGCCTCCAGCACTTTCTCAGAAGCCCAAAGCAGCTAAAAATTGGATGGTGAATAGTAAAATCAATTTACCCGCTAAATTAAAGCAGGCCAACCAAGCCCAGTTCGGAAATCAGCTCGCGCAATGGACCAACTTGCCTTCGCTCGACGGATGGGAGCCAAACCGCGGTACTAGCCTACAAGTGTGGCAGTTAGATGATAATCAATTTTTATCGGTCGGAAATGGCATTAAACAGCCTCTTAAAAATTTAAAGGGCGGAAGTTATATTTTAAAATGGAAACACCGGCAGCCCGCTAATAATTCAGCGACAAAAAATTACCAAGTAAAGGTTGAGAGTACGACTGGAAAAATTATTTATATAAATAGTTTTCAACCAAGCGACACTGAACAGTGGGAAGATGTTTCTACTGAATTTAGAATTAGTACTACTGATGCTGGACAAAACTTATGGCTCTCAATCTCGCCCAATAACGCTGAGGCTTCACCCGTTTTTATTGACGATATTTATCTACTACGAGCCGGCTTTAATGTAGATTTAAATCGGGATGGAAAAATCGCAGCCGGGGAAGGTCCGCGCGGCAATTTACCCTTTTATTTTTGGGTTAATAATGATACCGACAATACAGAATTTAGTGGAAGCGACTGGAGTACAACCCTTGCCAGCGAAGCTGATTTTAATGATCAGAAAATTAATTCACTGCGGGACCTCATCGACTTCTTTCCCGTAAGTCTCAATTTTTCTGAAGCCATCAAAGCCTATCCGCCCGATGGACAGACGCGGTATATTTTAAGTCAGGCCGATGGCGCGGTGAATATCGTTTTTACTGGGCTGAACGCAAGTAACGCAGGAAGTTTTAACCAAAAAATAAATACCGATATTTACGGTGACACCTTCAATCAGCCGTGGTCGCAAGCGGAAGTACACCCCATCAATTCATCCCTAGAGCTATCGGAGTTACAAATCTTAAGAATACTAAATAGTGGCGAGATAATTATAATGGTTGAAGGAAGAAAAGAAACGCGAGCACCCTTGGTCTTCAAAATTGAAAAAGCCGGGAAAAAATGTCTAGAGGTATCACTACCCTTACACTTGGACGATGTTGAACGGATGTATCGGCATATCAATTTACGCGATGTCGTAACCACCTACGACGGGAAAAAGATTTCCGACAGTCCTACAAATTATGGTCGGTCCACAGAAATTGAAAATCCCAGTGGCTGGCCCGATAGTCAGAATAGCAAAAAATACTTTGTTTTTGTGCACGGATTTCATGTAAACGCTCAAGAAGCTAGAGGATGGAATAATGAAATATTTAAGAGGTTTTACGTGTCAGGCAGTCAGGCTCGATTCATTGGCGTAACTTGGCGTGGAGATACCGCACCAGACTACCACGAAGCCGTCTTCCGCGCCTTTCAAACGGGAGATGCTTTAGCTAAGAAACTGCAGAGTTTCGTCGACGGACCCATCACCTTAGCTGGTCACAGTTTAGGTAACGCCGTTGTCGGTAACGCCATTCAAAGAGGCAATCTAGGTGTGCAGTCCTACCTCGCGATTAATGCCGCGATCCCCGCTGAAGCGTATTCAAGTAATTGCAGCACCCTAACCCAGAGACAAAACATGACGGAATTAAATTGGAGGAAATATGATGCCAATCTCTATGCTAGTTACTGGAACGAACTATTTCCTGCAAGTGATGCACGCTCGAAGTTAACATGGCGTAATCAGTTTAATAAATCTCAGAAAATTATCTCAAACTTTTACTCAGGAGGTGATGAAGTTATTGCGAAAGCCAATAGCGTGACCGAAGCCTCCATTGTAAAACTAGTCTTCAGCCAAGGATTTAACTTTTCGGACAATGCCTGGAAATACCAAGAATTAATCAAAGGACTCTCATGGTATAATTCAGTGGCGAGCGTTTTCATGGATCGACGTCAGGCAGGCTGGGCTTTCAACGACGACTGGTGGTTGTGGGCCGATGCCGACGAGGGCTCTAAAGTTAAGTACACACCAAGCCAGGCACGAACGATTTCCAACTCACGTTTAATCGCTAAACCCTTCTTTGATTATTTCTCCGAACGTGAAATTCAGAGTACGCAGAAAAATATTGGGTCCTTAAAGGCTTCTGAACCTAAGGTTATTTATGATTTGTTGGCCCGAGGAATACCGGCCATGACTTATGCCACAGGGGTCATGAGTTTAAATGATCAAGTTAAGTTCAATTATGATTTGGAGCTTCTTGGAAGAAACACCACACACTGGCCGACGGCGGGACATGAAAAACCTTCACAAAAACAGCGCTGGCTCCACAGTGATATTAAAAATGTCGCCTTGCCGATTATTTATCCAACCTTCCAAATGATGGTCAGCCAAGGGCTTCTAAAATGAAATCGCTCATCACTTTATTCGTAGGGCTGAATTTATTATCGGCGAAGGAGATTCGCGTAGACTTACAAGTCGCTGATCAAACGGGAAGTCCTGTTCCCGCGGCACAGTGTATTGTTCAGTTCAATAAAGCTGATTCGGGTAAGGTCGAGGTCGTGACTGGACAGACCAATGCGGATGGTGTTTTCAAGGCTACCGCCAACACACTCGAGAGTTTATAT
>JBAXUJ010000094.1:0-5073 GCA_037129735.1 Opitutia bacterium
GAAGACGGCGCCAATTTCTGGCCCAGTCCTTGGGGTGAGGGTCGTCCAGGCTGGCACATCGAGTGCTCGGCAATGTCGCTTGAACATTTAGGCGTAACTTTTGACCTCCACGGCGGCGGCATCGACTTATGTTTCCCTCACCACGAGAATGAAATCGCTCAAAGTGAGTGTGCCACGGGCATACCGGGCTTTGCTGCCCATTGGTTCCACAGTGCACACCTGCTTGTGGAGGGCGAAAAGATGTCCAAAAGTAAGGGAAATCTCTATACATTAGATGACTTAAAGATCAAAGGGTACACACCGATGGAAGTTCGCTTCGCTTTGATTGCTGGTCACTACCGCAGTTCTCTCAATTTCACGATCAAGGGTCTCGAGGATGCTCGTTCGGCTCTTGGTAAGATTGAAAAGGGGACCGAAAGGATTCTTACGGTAGCAGGATTCTCAAAAGAGGAGTTTGCTACACCCACTAAGCAGGAAATTCAAACCTCTTGGGGACGATTTGCTCCAGCTTGGACGATTTTGCAGAATGATTTAAACATTCCTGGATGCCTCGGACAGATTTTTACCGTCTTAGCCGATAAATCTGAACTCTCCGTCGAGTCAGCCCGACAAGACTTGAGTGGTTTAGGCAAAATTCTCTTCGCGCTAGGTCTCAAACTTTTCACCTCGGCACCCGCGCAAGGTGTTCCGGCGGATGTCGCCGCGCTTGGCGCCAAACGCTGGGCGGCAAAACAGGCGAAGGACTTCTTAGCCGCCGATCGTCTCCGCCTGGAACTCGCCGAACTGGGCTGGACGATGCTCGACCGCAAGGATGGGTACGACCTGAAAAAGTCTTAAATAATTTTATTAGACAGGTTGACTTCAATTATACCGACTTGGTATAATGATTAACTATGTCTCAATCTCCTACTAACTCTCAACGTGTCGCTTTTCTCTTACTCGGTGCTACTTTAGCCCTTGGTTTCATTATTGGTTTTGATCGATTAGGTAATTCATTACTACAATTACGCACCCGCAGTCCATCGATTGTTGTCAAAGGTGTTGCGACACAGAATATTAAATCTAATCAAGCAATTATTGAGTATCAAATCAGCTGGCGTGGAACCGATGCCGCTATCGGACGTAAAAACTTTATCGCGCAACGCGATTTATTTCAGAAGAAATTAATCGCCTACGGTTTTAATCTAAAAGAAATCAATGTTCACCACGTTGTTAATAATCGACTTGAACCTGCTAATGCTAAGACGACGGGTGCGATTGAATATGATAAATATGCACGTGGAACTGTTCCTGACTTTATTTACTTCCAGACATTCACCATTACTTCTGACAAGATTGAATTGGTCGATAAAATGTCACGCGATGAGTTTATCTTAGAGAATGATGTTGATGTCGCCCGTACTGATCTTGCTTTTAAATTAATCAACTTCGATGACTCGAAAAAAGATTTGCTCGTTGCTGCTGGTAAAAATGCCCGAGGTCGTGCGGATATTTTAGTGTCAGGTTCAGGAAGCAAAATCGGAAATCTGATCAGCGCTGCCCAAGGTGTGTTTCAGGTTCAGGCTAAAGACGCTATCGCCGAGAATAGTGACTACGATTCCTTTAACACTTCATCCATCGAGAAAACGATTCGTGTAGTGGTGACGATGACCTACGAAATTGTTAAGGAATAGGGGCTAATATCTCAAATATTGGCAAGGGAGGCGTGTCCATTCTTGCGCTTGGGTCGAAGAGACCCTAGCGAAAGGGGTAACCTTTTCGTATGTCTACACGTACACCTATGACTCCCTTAGAGGAGATTCGTCACTCAGCCGCTCACATGCTCGGTGCAGCTGTTTTGAGATTATTTCCGCAGGCGCAACTCGATATCGGGCCGCCCACGGATAACGGTTTTTATTATGATTTTGATTTAGATCACGCCTTCACTGCGGAAGACCTAGTCAAAATCGAAGAAGAGATGAAACGTATCTCGAAAGAGAACCAAAAATTTGAACGGATGGAATGTACTCGCGAAGAAGCGGAGCAAATTATCAAAGAACGCGGACAGAATCTTTATAAACTTGGACGTTTGGCTGACATCCCTCAAGGCGAGGCCATTTCTTTTTATAAAAATGGCGAGTTCATGGACTTGTGTGCCGGAACACACGTGCGTTACTCATCTCAAGTTAAAGCGTTTAAGCTTTTAAATATCGCCGGTGCTTATCACCGCGGTAACGAAAAAAATAAACAGTTACAGCGCATCTATGGTACCGCTTATGCAACCAAGGATGAGCTCGAACAATCCGTGGCTCGTGCGGAAGAAGCTAAGAAGCGCGATCACCGTAAACTTGGAAAAGAATTAAAACTCTTTCATATCGATGAAAAAGTAGGGCAGGGCCTTATTCTTTGGACGCCGAATGGCGCAGTGGTTCGCCAAGAGCTCCAAAACTTTATCTCGGAACAGTTATTCCGCACTGGATATAAGCAGGTCTTCACTCCGCATATTGGTAATTTAGATTTATACCGCACCTCGGGACACTTCCCTTATTACAAAGACGCACAGTTTCCTCCACTCGTTGAACGTGAAGCCATGGAAATGTTGTCCAAAGAAGGCTGTGGTTGTGGTGAATTAACTAACCGACTCGAGCAAGGTGTGATCCAAGGCTTCTTGTTGAAGCCCATGAATTGCCCACACCACATTCGAATTTTCGCTTCTCAACCTCACTCGTATCGCGATTTACCAGTTCGTCTGGCTGAATTCGGCACGGTGTATCGCTGGGAGCAGTCAGGTGAGCTAAACGGTATGACTCGTGTACGTGGATTCACTCAAGATGACGGACACCTTTTCTGCACTGAAGATCAAGTTGGCCAAGAAGTTCAGGGCTGTCTCGAATTAGTAAAAATCGTGCTCAAGACTCTCGGTCTCAATGATTATCGTGTACGTGTCGGCTTAAGAAATCCCGATTCCAATAAATATACTGGATTGACAGAAAATTGGGATAAGGCCGAAGCCGCCTGTCGTGCAGCTGCCGCAACCCTCGGTGTTAAATTTACCGAAGAAGCAGGCGAAGCCGCATTCTACGGACCTAAAATCGATTTCGTTGTACGCGATGTGATTGGTCGTGAGTGGCAGTTGGGTACAGTGCAAGTTGATTTTAATTTACCGGAACGTTTTGAACTTTCATTTATCGGACCTGACAACAAACCGCATCGTCCGGTCATGATTCACCGTGCACCATTCGGATCGATGGAAAGATTCGTTGGAATTTTAATTGAACACTTTGCAGGAGATTTCCCAACCTGGTTGGCTCCTGAACAAGTCCGTATCATTTCATTAAATGATGATATGAATCCTTACTGCGAAGAACTCGGTAAGAAATTAACCGAATTAAATATTCGCTGCTCTGTCGATGGATCATCCGATAAACTCGGCGCAAAGATTCGTCGGGCTGAACTCACCAAGGTGCCTCACATGTTAGTGGTCGGTGCCAAAGAAAAAGAAGCCGGTCTGGTGAATATCCGCTCTCGTGCGGACAAATCCTTTGAGGGTAATCGCACCTTTGAAGAGTTTATCTCTTTGGTGACTGCAGAAATTGCTGAACGACGATTAAAGGCCGTGGTTGCAGCTCCAGCGTCGCCCAGTCCTTCTTCGGGTGCGCACGGCGCTTAAGTGTCTGTCTTCGACGCTCAATTGTCACTCTTCGCGGATTGCGGATATAATTTAAACCCCTTGATTTAAATTATGTCCAAACACCGTACGACATCACGTCGGGACTTCTTAAAGTTTGCTGGAGCAGGTAGTCTAGTTCTGGGCGCCTCAGCCGTGCCTGCACTGGGTTCAAGTCCACGTGAGAGTAAGTCGAATACGGGTATCGGTTCAGCTAAGAATATTATTTTTATGGTAAGTGATGGAATGGGTCTAGGAACGCTCAGTGCGACCCAACAGTTTTTAAAATTAAAAGAAAACCGCAGCAGCCATTGGTTAAAAATCTATCAAGATTTACCCGCCGTCAGATCGTTGTGTGAAACTTATTCAGCCACAGGTTTAGTGACGGACTCTGCCGCAGCGGCCAGTTGTTGGGGAATTGGTGAACGCATTGAGAATGGAGTTATCAATGTTACCCCTGATGGTCGGAAACCTGTCACTCTGTTGCAGAAAATGAAAGCGGCGCGTAAATTGACCGGATTAGTCACGACCGCAACCGCTACCCACGCTACCCCTGCTGGCTTTGTGGCGAGTTTACCGGCACGGAAACTACAGCCCGAAATCGCTCAGCAGTATTTAGAGCGCGGCGTAGATGTGATTCTGGGCGGTGGATGGACCCATTTTGATAATAATCTTAAAAATGCTTACGAAAAGTTTGGATATAAAATTGTCCAGAACCGTGCGGACCTTTTAGCGGTTAAAGAACGTCAGCCACTCCTGGGTTTGTTTGCCGAGAAATACATCCCTTTTGAGATCGATCGAATTAATACACCTGAATTGAAGGCATTCACTCCGACCTTAAATGAGATGTCACAAGTTGCTTTGTCACAGCTGTCGCAAGGGCCTGAAGGCTTTTTCTTGATGATTGAAGGCGGACGCATTGATCATGCAGCCCATGGCAATGACGCTGGTGCTATACTCTTGGAGCAAATCGCCTTTGATGAGACGATTGCAATGGTACTTAAGTTTATCGAGAAAAACCCTGATACTTTACTGATTATTACTACTGATCACGGTACGGGCGGGATGCAGATTAATGGAGTAGGTAATGATAATTTTGATACTAACGTACCTTCGTACTTTGAGACTAATAAGTCTTTTTTACGTTTGGGTGAATTCAAGATGTCACTCGAGCGATTATTTGCTGAATCAGAAAATTTGAAATCTACATCCGCGTTTCGTGATTTAGTGGTCAGCGTTACGAATCTTAATTTCAAAAAAGAAGATTTGAATTCAATCTCTGACGTAGAATCACTCCAGAGAATCCTTCCATCCTATACAGCGGCAGGGTGGACGAGCGCTAATCACACCTCAGAAATGGTTGAGTTCTGTGCTTACGGCCCTGGTGCTTCTCTGTTCACTCCGTATTTACGTAATGAACAGGTGCA
>JBAXUJ010000095.1:0-5021 GCA_037129735.1 Opitutia bacterium
AGTTGGAACGAGGTAGAATGCTAATTGTCCCTTCCAGCCGATGTGGAGAAGTGATCCTAGAACGTAAGTAGCGAGTGCACCGACAACCATGCCGAGTGGCCATGAAGCGTGCAGGATATTTAAATAGTGCGCGCGTTTTTCGGGGAAGAGAGTGGCAATTAAAGGATTAGCCACAGCTTCGAGTGTGCCATTGGCGTAGGCGAAAATAAACATTCCCCAGTAGAGATAACTGTAAGCATTGGATGCGTCAGTCGCTCCGAAGGTTACAACGGCAGAAACAAGGTGACCGATAAAGGCGAGGGCGACTAATTTACCATAACCCAAGCGATCTACGAGAAGGCCACCGATGATGATGCCGAAGCAGAATCCCGAAAAACCTGCACCACCAATAGCTCCCAGTTGTGTTGCAGTGAAACCGTATTCAGCGGCCCATGCTCCAAAAATTCCGCCACGAATAGCGAAACCTGCGCCAGCGGCCATAATAGCAAAAAATCCGGCCCAGAGTAATCGGGTAGGATTATAGTTAGTGGATGATGTGTTCATAATTAGGGTAGGGGTACGCGTTCACTAATAAGGAAAATATTTTCTCTGTCGAGCGGGTTAGCCGGCACTGCGATGGATCACCCTTTATTTTCAGTCATATGTTGTCGCCGATATTCCGTTGGACTGAGTTTCATGGCGGCCTTAAATTTTCTAGAAAAGTCGCTCGCGTCGTAAAAACCTGTTTTTTCTGCGATTTCGGAAGGTCTTAAGTCGGTCTGTTTCAGTAAATCCGATGCGCTCGCCACTCTCATACGGACCAAATAGGCACGAGGGCTTACCTGATAGGCTTTACGAAATTTTCTTTCAAATTGTCGGACTGAAAGTCCGGAGAGCTTAGAAATCTTATCGATATCTAGTCGGTTACTTAAATTCTGCTTAATGCACTCAGCGGCACGTTCGACTTGTAAATAGGGCTCAATCGAGGCCTTGGTGCCCTCGTAACTTTTAATAATTCCGCAAACGCCGCAGACTTTACCCTCCGTATCCCATAAGGGAATTTTCGTAGTTTCGTACCAAACGTGCTCTCCATTTTCATTAGGGAATAGTTCGATGATTCCAGGCTGTGGCTTGCCGGACTCAATGACTTCGCGGTCTTTCCTGATATAGTGTGAAATGTTTTCGGGCGATGAGCCAATCTGGGCATCATTCTTACCCAGAATTTCCTGAATATTTTTAAAACCTAATCGCGCCACAAACGCTTGATTGGCCATGATGAATCGTCCTTCCAAATCTTTGGCAAAAAACATGATTTCGGGAAGATAATCAAAAATACGCACCACGCCTTTAAGATCTATTTTCTTGAGCATGAGATCTGGGCTAAATGTCGTTTTCATACAAGATGAGATTCACTAAAACCTACTATTTAATAGATTTTTCAACTAAACTAGTATTCCTGCAAGTATTTTAAGTACCATGGGACTATAAGCCACGCTTAGAGGCTCAATTAAAACGTGGTATTTCTAGAATAAGAGTGAGGGAATGATTTGTGAAAAAGCTCTTTTGCTCTTTGAGTTATATTATGAGTCACAAATTCTTGAGCCTTACTTTCTTGTTAGCCCTTTCGGTGATTGCTCATGCCGAGGACAAGAATTCTCCCTCAGCTGAAGTGATGAAGCGCGGACAAGCCGTTTATAGTCGCACCTGTATTGCTTGCCACCAGCCGACAGGCCTAGGTATCGCCCCAGTTTTTCCTCCACTCGCTGGTTCAGAGTGGATTGCTATGAGCCCCTCTATTCCGGTACGAAATATCTTACACGGGATGACAGGTCCTGTGACGGTTAAAGGAACTACTTATAATAGCATGATGCCACCCGTTGCTGGATTAAGTGATGGTGATATCGCCGACGTAGTTTCCTATGTAAGAAATTCATTTGGAAACACAGGCTCGGTGGTTACCGAGGATGATGTTAAAGCGATTAAAGCTAAATACGAGGATCGTAAAACACCTTGGACGGCGGAAGAATTTCAAAAAGATTCTAAGTAGAGCGTCCCCATAGGGGGCGTGGCTTGACCAATAGATTTAAGGGGCTTAGAACAATTCCACAGATTCATGGAAACTAAGCCTAAAATTGTCTTTATTGGTTTGGCGCAAAACTGTGCCCAGCATTTGCCTGCGGCCCTAAGAAATATCGACAATATGGCCACCCTGGCATCTTCGGTGGCTTTTTTGTTCCTCGAAAATGATTCCACGGATAACACTAAGGCCATTCTCAATACGTGGGGGAATAGTCGGACAAATTTTACCTTACTGAATTTTGATGGATTGAACGGAGTCGGTGTCCGAACGGTTAAATTAGAAATTTTAAGAAACGCTTATGTGGAATGTTTACGTAATTACAAAAATTTAAAGGAATACGATTATGCTATTTTAATTGATATGGATGATATGGCGACTTGGCCGGTTGATATAAGCGAGCTCGATGAGGCTATCCAATTTATTCATTCTGATCCCCAGACCGCTGCAGTTTTTGCTAACCAAGTGGGCTCTTATTATGATGTTTGGGCGTTTCGTCACAAAGATTATTGTCCCGGTGATGCCTGGGAGGAAGTAATGGATTACAAAGCTGCACACCCTGAAGTCACCGATGAGGAAGCCTTTAACCAAACTTTCAAAAAGAGAGTTTATACATTTTCGCCATCCGAAAAGCCCTTTGAGGTAGACTCTGCATTTGGTGGACTGGGGATTTATCGGATGAACTACATTTTAAAAAATCCTAATCCCTACTTGGGCTCGAAGATAAAATCACTGCCATCTCATGATGGGGTATTTAAGGTCAGTCGACGCATGATTTGTGAACATGTTCACTTTAATAAAGGAATTAAAAACCTAGGAGGTAAGTTGTTTGTTTGGCCTTCTTTAATAAACTCGGAAATACGCGATCCGGTGTTTCCCCACTATCCACAACTTCTTTTTTAATTTTACTTTAAAACATGACTCCACCTCCACTCCCACCCGCCATTATTGTAACGACCACTTTTGCCGTCGAAGGTCACAGCATTGTTGAATATAAGGGCATCGTCCGTGGCATCATTGTTCGCTCGCCCACCATATCTCAGGGGATTTCAGGAGGTTTTAAAAATATTATCGGTGGAAATATTGGAGCGTGGACAGAGATGTGTGAACAGGCCCGCCAGACAGCCTATCATCACATGGTCGCCCACGCTCAAGCTCTCGGAGCGAATGCGGTTGTGGGAGTTTCTTATGACGCCTCTGAGGTTAAATTGAGTGCCACCGAAGTGATTTGCTACGGAACGGCCGTCGTGATTAAGCCCAACGCCTAAATGAGTTCTCCAACGCGCAAAGAAGTGGCCGACTTACATTTTATGGATGCGCGTGCTAAGTTGTTAGACCTCGCCGCATTTCTTGATCGAGTCGATCGCTCGTCGGGTTCCGATGATCACCGCATTCGTGGACTGCGCTTGGCCTTAAAAGTTTTGAACGAAGGTAATAAAAATCGTGTAGAGGAAATATTAAATCAATGGAGCGATTCGACTACTGAGCCGTTAGATAAATCCGATACAAAAGCTGCGACGGGAGTTTGGCCCCAACTCTAATCCGATGAGATATATCGAGCCCCATGGACACATGGTCAGTCGCACGACTGATGACTATAAAGCGATGGCCTTGGCAGGTTGTGCGGCGATTTGTGAGCCAGCATTTTGGGCCGGCTTTGATCGTAAATCGGCTGATGGATTTTATGATTATTTTTGTCAACTCACGCAACACGAGCCCGCGCGCGCGCAGAAAAATGGCATCCCTCATTATTCCTGGCTCTGTATTAATCCTAAAGAATCTGAAGATATGGTCCTGGCCCGTGAGGTCATGGCACTTATTCCAGAATTTTTAAACGCCCCCAATGTTTTAGGAATTGGTGAAATCGGCTTAAATAAAAATACCCGTAACGAGATTAAAATTTTAGAGGCACACATCGACTTAGCTGTAAAACACAATCAGTTGATTTTGGTACATACTCCACACCTTGAAGATAAACGTAAAGGAACACGTTTGATTTTAGACGCCCTTAAAAATAACCCAAAGATTGAACCACATCGCGTAATCATCGACCACGTCGAGGAACACACTTTCAAAGAAGTAATTGATCAGGGATTTTGGGCGGGCATCACCCTTTATCCTGAATCTAAGGCCAGCCCTCAGCGTGCGATTGATATGGTCGAAACGATATCAGCTCAACGCGTTTGGCTTAATAGTGCCTGCGACTGGGGTCATAGCGATCCGTTGTCAGTGCCTAAGACTGCACTCGAAATGAAACGCCGGGGACATTCTGTACAAGCCATCGATAATTTAATTTTTGGAAATCCAGTTCAGTTCCTTTCCCAATCCAAGAAATTTATTCGGCCTCAGGTAATTTAACCGATGCAACTTTCCTCGGGACACTCTTTGGCGTATTGTACCAATGTTCATCGAGGTGAAGGCTGGTCAGAGACTTTTTCAAATCTCAAGACCCACACTTTAAAAGTCCGCCAACAGCTTTGTCCAAGTAAGCCCTATGCAGTGGGACTAAGATTAGGAAATTCAGCTGCTCACGAATTAGCTTCAGAAAAAAACTTAAACGTTTTTCGGGAATGGCTCGAAAAAGAAAACTGTCACGTATCGGGAATAAACGGATTTCCTTACGGCGCGTTCCATGGTCAGTCTGTTAAAGAATCTGTATTCCTACCCGATTGGACAGATCCTAGCCGCTTAGAATACACCCAACAACTATCCGAGATTTTGGCTGCATTGAATCCGCCTAATAAACAAGGAACAGTGAGCACTCTACCTGGCACATTTAAGAAATTCAATCGCTCGGTATCACAAATACATGAATTGCAAAAAAACATTTTAGCTTGTGCCGAATATTTATTGCGTCTGCGTGACCGCACGGGCGTGACCCTTAAATTAGCTTTAGAGCCTGAGCCATTGGGGTATTTTGAAAACACTCAACAGACGATTGATTTTTTTGATCAACTCAGAAGGC
>JBAXUJ010000096.1:0-4971 GCA_037129735.1 Opitutia bacterium
TGAGCAATAAACGTAGACACCTCGGCCACGATACCGGTGGTATCGGGACAGGAAAAGCTGAGGGTTAACGTTCTGGTCATGGCCGTAGGAGAATGGTTGGGGGCGGAAGGGTCAAGTATTAGGGGTGGAGAGTGCCGATTTTTGGCAAAATCGGGACAATCTTTGGCTAAAATCTGAATGCTAGGGGATTGACCAACTTGCCTCCGTTCCTACGTTGAACCTTCACTCTACTCAAGATGGCAAAGACATTGTTCCAAAAAGTCTGGGATGCGCACGCTGTGGCGCAGCTACCAAACGGCCAAACTCAACTCTTTATCGGTACCCACCTGATTCACGAGGTGACCAGCCCGCAAGCGTTCGGCATGCTTCGCGACTTGGGTCTTAAAGTAAAGTACCCCCATCGCACTTTCGCAACGGTCGACCACATCGTGCCGACCAACGAAATCAAAGAGCCTTACTCGGACCCGATCGCGCAAGAGATGATCGAAGCTCTTCGTAAAAATACTAAAGACTACGGTATCCGCTTTTTCGATACTAACACCGGTCAACAAGGTATCGTCCACATGGTCGGTCCTGAGCAGGGTATCACTCAACCTGGAACGACCATCGCTTGTGGTGACTCACACACTGCAACGCACGGCGCTTTCGGTGCTATCGCTTTCGGTATCGGTACCACGCAAGTACGCGATGTTCTCGCCACACAAACTTTAGCTCTCAGTCCTCTCAAAGTTCGTCGCATCGAGGTGAACGGAAAATTAAAACCAGGCGTGTACGCCAAAGACGTTATTCTCCACATTATCCGTGAACTCGGAGTGAATGGTGGTATCGGTTTTGCTTACGAATATGCGGGTTCAACTTTTGATAACTTCTCGCTCGAGGAGCGTATGACCGTTTGTAACATGTCCATCGAAGGCGGCGCGCGTTGTGGTTATGTTAATCCCGATGACAAAACATTCGAATACATCAAGGGCCGTCCATTCGCGCCTAAAGCCGCTGATTGGGATGCTTCCGTTGCTCGCTGGAAATCTTTCGCATCTGACGCTGGCTGCAAATACGATGACATCAAAGTTTATCAGGCCGAAGATATTCGTCCGACCGTCACTTGGGGTATCACTCCAGGCCAAGCCATTTTTATCGACGAAAAAATGCCTGCGTTGGAAACACTCAACGCCGCTGATCGCTTAACTGCTGAAGATGCTTACAAGCATATGAAGCTCACTCCGAATACTCCAATCAAGGGTACGAAGATTGACGTCGCATTTTTAGGTTCATGCACCAACGGACGAATCTCCGACCTTCGTGAAGTCGCTAAATACCTTAAGGGTCACAAAGTTAAATCGAGCGTTAAAGCCATCGTGGTTCCCGGTTCGATGCTCACTTCCATTCAGGCACAAAAAGAAGGCCTCGATAAAATCTTTATCGAAGCCGGATTTGAATGGCGTGGCGCTGGTTGCTCCATGTGTCTTGCGATGAATCCCGACAAATTAGTCGGCGATCAACTTTGTGCTAGCTCCTCCAATCGTAATTTCAAAGGCCGCCAAGGCTCCCAAACGGGTCGTACCGTGTTGATGAGCCCTCTGATGGTTGCCGCTGCTGCGATTACCGGACAAGTCACCGACGCTCGCGAAGTATTCAAAGTTTAATGCCGATTAAATCCACAGTCGCCCGAGTTCTCGATCGCGCCGTTCGCGGTGAGTCGATTTTGCTATCCGCTCAACTCGAACGTGTGGACATTAAAACCATGGTGCCGGTTGATGCTCATTACGACGGTAAGCCGGTTTGCCCTGTTCTTATTGATTATATTATTGATGGCGTTGCGGTGCAGTGGATGGACTCAAAAGTTCCTTCATCAATCGCGATGCAACGCGCTGAATCTTTAGCTTCTGCCTTACTCATTCCTCTTTGTGTCATCCATCATCAAGGCTGGCAGGAAGTTTCTAAACTCACTCCTTCACTTTCTTAAAAATCGTATGTCGCTCGCAAAAATCACCCAAGTTAAAGGTCTCGCTCTCGCTGTTCCCGGCGATGATATCGACACCGACCGCATTATTCCTGCACGCTTCTTGCGTTGTGTGACTTTTGATGGTCTCGGCGAACACGCCTTCCGCGATGAACGCACCGGCCCCGATGGCGTTGATCGTCCTCACCCGATGAACTCTGACCAAGCGAAGAAATCCAGCATCATGGTGGTCGGATTTAATTTCGGCTGCGGAAGTTCCCGCGAACACGCTCCTCAGTCACTCTGGCGCTTTGGTTTCAAAGCTTTCGTTGGTGGTAGCTTCGCCGAAATTTTCTTCGGTAACTCCACGACGCTCGGGGTCCCTTGCATGACTCTTTCTAAAGATGACCTCGCTCAATTGTCTGAGTTCGTTCAAAAGAATCCTACTATCGAAGTGACTGTTGATGTTGAAAAATTAACCGTCACTGCGGGCGAAAAATCCTGGAAAGCCTCCATTGCGGCTTCTGCTCGTGAAGGCTTAGTTACTGGCAAATGGGATCCGATTGCTGATTTACTCGAAGGTGCTCCTAACGTTGAAAAGACCGCAGGCACTCTCGCTTACGTAGCAAAAAACTAGTTATATAAATCAGTTAATAAAAAAGCCCACTGACCGTGGGCTTTTTTATTTCAGTATTTATTAGTGTCGGAAGTGGCGCATTCCCGTGAAGACCATCGCCATGCCACGAGCATCGGCGGCAGCAATGACTTCAGCGTCTTTCACGGAACCGCCTGGCTGAATGGCACAAGTGGCACCAGCGTCGGCTGCAGCGATTAAACCGTCAGGGAAGGGGAAGAAGGCGTCGGAGCATACCGCCGAACCTTGGAGAGAGAGTTTAGCTTCTTGGGCTTTCCAAACCGCAATCCGCGATGAGTCCACGCGTGACATCTGACCAGCACCCACGCCAAGCGTGCGTTCCTTACCGGTATAAACGATTGCATTGGATTTGATGTGTCGGACGACGCGCCAGCCAAACATCATCGCAGTCATTTCATCCGCAGTGGGCTGACGTTTGCTGACTACTTTAAAATCTCTCGCATTAATGGGCTTTTGATCGCGGTCTTGAACGAGCACGCCACCAATCACCGCACGCACTTCGCGTAAGCTGTCGGCACGTAGTCCAACTTTGGCTTTCATAAGTCGGAGATTTTTCTTCTTACCAAAAATAGCTAAGGCATCTGCATTGAATTCAGGTGCGATGATTACTTCAGAGAAACTTTCCGAAATCGCTTCCGCTAATTCTTTATCCATTGTGCGATTGGCGACAAT
Source organism: Opitutia bacterium (assembly GCA_037129735.1). Classification (GTDB taxonomy): domain Bacteria; phylum Verrucomicrobiota; class Verrucomicrobiia; order Opitutales; family UBA953; genus UBA953. Next base: position 3,267 of record JBAXUJ010000096.1, read on the forward strand.
GATTCCGCCGAAGGGTGCCTGACGGTCAGTTTCAAAGGCTTTGTGCCATGCTTCAACTAAAGTATCGGCTGAAGCCACACCACAAGGATTGGTGTGTTTGAGAATCGCTAAAGTTGGACGTTCGAATTCGCCAATGAGATAGGTGGCCGCAGTAATATCCAAAATATTATTATAACTGAGCTCCTTACCTTGCAGTTGCTCGAATACTTCGTGGAAGGATCCGTAAAGCGCCGCTTGTTGATGGGGGTTTTCACCATAACGCAGACGTTGGGCAATGGGCAGGGTAGTGCTGTAAATGGCTGGTAAACCTAAGATATTTCCTAGACCAGGCTGAGCTTGAGATTCTAAATAATTAGCAATCGCCGCATCGTAGGTTGAGGTGCGTTGAAATACTTTGAGCGCAAGCTGACGACGGAGATCACCGAGGGTCGCAGGATTTTCTAGCGCTGCTAAAACTTTTTCGTAATCCGTCGGATCAGTGACAACGGTAACCGCGGAGTGATTTTTGGCCGCACTGCGTAACATCGATGGACCACCGATGTCGATGTTCTCAATCGCATCTTCAAAAGTACAATCCGCTTTCGCAACGGTACTTTCAAACGGATATAAATTCACCACGACTAAATCGATTAAATCAATTCCGTGTTTCTTAGCTTCATCGAAATGCTCTTGGGAGTCGCGACGACAAAGCAATCCGCCGTGAACTTTGGGGTGTAAGGTTTTAACGCGACCTTCCATGATCTCGGGAGAGCCCGTATGTTCGCTCACATCTTTTACAGGTAAGCCAGCTTCACGCAAAATTTTCGCCGTTCCGCCAGTTGAGAGTAGTTGATAACCATGCTTCGCAACAAGCGCTTTGGCGAAGGGTAATAGGCCAGTTTTATCGCTTACAGAAAGAAGGGCTAATGGCATAAAAGTAAGCACTATGAGGTAAGGTTTTGACACTCGGGGGTCAAGGAAAGGCGGTTTTGCTCTTACCCTTGACCCCTGCAGGCATTTCCCCTCCTTATTTTGGTATGTCCACCGCGTTATTATTCTCAGGCCAAGGTGCTCAAATCGTCGGAATGGGTAAGTCCCTTTTCGAAGGTTCAAACACCGCCCGCGACCTCTATAATCGTGCCAATAAAGTGCTGCCGTTCGACCTCCAAAAGGTCTGCTTCGAAGGCCCCACCGAAGTGCTCACCGAAACACGCGTCTGCCAACCCGCGCTCTACGTCCAAGGTTATGCCATCGCTCAAATTTTACGTGAACGTGGTAAACTCAACAACCTCACTGCATGTCTCGGACTTTCTTTAGGCGAACTCACTGCCTATGCCGTTGCGGGTGTTTGGGATTTTGAAACAGGTTTAAAAATTGTCGCTGAGCGCGGGCGTCTCATGCAACTCGCTTGCGATCAAACTAAAGGTGGTATGGCCGCAGTCATCGGCGGATCGCGCGAAGACATCGCAAAACTTTGTGCCGCATTTGATATCGATGCCGCAAATTTTAATTGTCCTGGCCAAGTCGTTGTCTCAGGTGACAACGAAAAAGTAACGGCTGCTGTTGCACGAGCTAAAGAGTTCGGACCTTTTAAATTAGTAAAACCACTCGTTGTCGCGGGTGCGTATCACAGTCGCCTCATGGAGCCGGCACGAAAAGAATTCGAAAAATTCTTAGCTGGTATCGAATTCAAAACACCTCAAGTCACTGTTTATTCAAACACCAC
>JBAXUJ010000097.1:0-4961 GCA_037129735.1 Opitutia bacterium
GTTGATCACGAACGAGCCATCGCAGCTGAGGAATTAAAAAAGTTAGTCCCAAAAACTTTTTCAGGAAAAATAAGCCTATCTACGGTTAAGGAATTATTCCCAACTTCTAATCAATGTTTGGCGACCGGGAGCACGGTAGTGGTTATTGGGTCACTTTATTTAGCGGGTGAGGTTTTAGCTCTCTATCACGGCAAAAAATTAAATCCACATATGCAGGACAGATTAATGAATCGCCCATGAGTGGACCCGACCCCATTGGCCCAGGATTAAACGCGCCCAAGGTGAATCCAAATGATTTACCGAATTGGCTGATTGCGGAGGACGACGATTTTTTAGTTTTCGATAAACCCGGATGGTTAGTCTGTCATCCATCGAAGGATGGTCCATGGTCTTCGCTGGTGGGTGCAGTGCGTGAATGGCGCGGACTAGAAACTATGCATTTAGTGAGTCGACTGGATCGTGAGACCAGCGGAATTATTTTAATCGCGAAAAACGCCACCGCCGCATCGCTCTCGCAAACGGCGATGGAAAGACGCTGGGTGACTAAAACCTATTACACGCTACTGCGTGGCGAATTACCCAATCCCGTGCAAGTCGATCAACCACTCGGTCCGGATGAAACCAGCAAGGTGGTGGTTAAAACAGCGGTGCGAGAAGGCCCGGGAACATTACCTGCTGCAACTTTTTTTGAGCCGATCATTAAAGCAGGAGGTTATACTTTAGCACGTGTTCAGCCGCATACTGGACGTAAGCATCAAATTCGCGCACATGCGCTTTGGTTGGGTTTCCCCGTTCTGGGAGATAAAATTTACGGAGGAGACGACTCCCTTTATCTTGAATTTATTGAGCATGGTTGGACTGAACGTTTGGCCAAGAACTGCGGATTTACTCGCCAAGCACTTCACGCTTCCCGTCTCGAATTTAAAGCTCCTCAATTCACTCGAACTTTTTCAGCTCCATTAGCTAAGGATATGGAAGAATTTATTTTAAATGAAATGAAAGTTTCTCGTGCTGTTTTAGATTCAGTTTTAACCGTGAGCTAAGGCTAGGGCGTCGACGTTTTTAATTCCTGCTTTCCGTAAAACTTGAGCACAGGCATTTAGGGTAGCGCCCGTAGTTAGGACGTCGTCGACGACCACGTACCGAGCTTGGAGACTTAATTTTATTATAGGGTTAAGGGCGAATGCCTTGGCGACATTGGTTCGTCGCTCGCTTCGCCCTAATTTTGTCTGAGAAACCGTCGGCAATATTTTATCCAGTGCGTTCAAGTATGTACACCCAGGGGCCCACTTTACGAGGGTGTGAGCGATGCGTTCCGCCTGATTGTAATGTCGCTCCCGTTTTTTGTGATGATGCATGGGTACGGGTACTAGAATGGACCCTGAGCAGTGACGGCGAAATTGTGGGTCGTCTAGGGCGGCGACGACAAGGTCTTCAATCAGCCAGGGACTTTGTTGATATTTTATTTTGTGAATAATACTTCGTGCGAATCCTCGTGCCCGAAATGCGCATAGTGCACGGTTATATGCTGGTTGGATTTCAAGACAGTGTGGACAGGTTCGTTCACCCTCAATCCAGCCGTCATACGGATGCCCGCAAACCGTGCACCGCGGGTCACGAATCCATTCTAAAGAATCCAGTCCCACCTGTGAAAGATAGCGAAGTCGTTCATTTTCCATAGGCCTTTGCGTGACCAGGCAGTCACGTGGAAAAAGTACATCTACAAGCCCGATATCTATATTCTCCAGAAATGACATTCTTAGAAATTGCGTTTGCCCCATACGCTATTCAATCCAAGGTTATACCTAGTATGGCTTTCAATTTTGATAGTTGTCCGGAACGCGCTGGAACCGACAGCACCAAGTGGCATAAATATGCGCAACGTGATATCATTCCTAGTTGGATTGCGGATATGGATTTCACTTCACCGCCCGCAGTTGTCGAAGCCTTACAAGCGCGAGCAGCTCACGGCGTCTATGGTTATCCCGCACAACGCGACGAAGTTTTTAATTCCATCGTAAAGTACATGCGTCGCCGTCACGGCTGGGAAATCCAGCCCGAGTGGATTACATTCATGACCTCTCTGGTTCCTGGAATCCATGGAGCCATTCGTTGCATAACTAATCCTGGTGAGACCGTGGTTACGACCACACCGGCTTACCCACCTTTTTTAACCGCACCCACTATTTCTGAACGCACCTCTATAAAGTTAGAGATGGTTTTGGTCGACGGGTATTGGACTTTTGATTGGGAAAAATTGGAAGCAGCTTGTTCTCAGTCCGCCTCAAAAATTTTATTACTCTGCAATCCGTATAATCCCTTAGCCCGTGTGTTTAGTCGCGCTGAGTTAGAACGCATTGCTGCGATTATTAAAAAATATAATCTCGTCGTTTGTTCGGATGAGATTCACTGCGACCTTATTTTAGATCCTGCGGCAAAACATACCGTCTTTGCTTCTTTAAATGAAGATACAGCGGCGCGTACGGTGACTTTGATGGCGGCGAGTAAGACCTATAATATTGCCGGACTTACCTGTGGCTTTGCGATTATTGCCGATGCCGGGCTTCGCACTAAGTTCCGTCGTATTTTACAGGGTCTTTCTCTCGACCAGAATGTATTTGGATTGGCTGCAACCCAAGCAGCTTTCGATCACGGCGAAGAATGGCGTGTCGCGTGCATTGAATATTTACGAGGCAATCTCGATTTAATTGAAAAAGAATTAAAACAGATGCCCGGAGTATTTTTACGTCAACGCCCTCAGTCTAGTTTCTTAGCTTGGTTGGATGTTTCTGCCTTAGGCTTCGAAAACGCCCACGCAGAATTTGAAAAAGGGGGAGTGGGTTTAAGCAATGGATTAGATTTTGGTGGATCGAATCATGTCCGGATTAATTTTGGTTGTCCACGCTCCCGACTCCAAGAAATGCTCAATCGCATGAAGGCGGTAGTCGCACGGGCTCCTTCGAATAAGAAATAATGAATCGTTTCTTCTCGGTTTTAAATTCAAAGAATTTATGGGCTGTCGATTTCCCTCTGTTTACGCTTTTAGCGATGGAGGCCCTTCATCCAGGTATCGTTATTCATACCTTCTCCCGTCCCGCTTATTTTCTAATCGGAGCTCTCGACTTAAGTTTATTATGGCTGGTGCGAGTGGCTATGCTTTCTTTTCAAAAGAAAGTCTTCGCAGGTTTTTTTGAGTCAGGTTGGCCTGCGGTTCTTTTATCCTTATTTATTTTATTGCCTAATATTATTTGGCATCACGGCTCTCTCGCTTTGGGTGAGTTTTTACCGTTAGCGTTCTTATTTTTCTCGGCTTACGCTGTTATAGAGCGTCCTGGTGATCCCCAAATTTACTGGCGCTTAGTACCTATGGCGACGACTGCCTTGGGCTTTGTTTTAGCTTATTTAAGACCCGAAAATATTAATCCGATACCTGTGTCCGCCTGCCTCTTAGCGGGTGCCTCGCATTGGTTTATCAGCAAATATAAAACATCCGACGCAATCTTCACCGCGTTGAGGGTTTATTTTATAACCGTCGCAGCTCTATTAACTGCCCGACTGATTTATTGCAACTAGCGCTTGGGTAATAACGACACTCGCTAAGGCAGCATTTTCGGCCCGTAAAACATTTGGTCCAAGTGTCACTGCAATGAATCCGCTTGCGATGGCTTGATCAATTTCCTCGGAAGTGAAATCACCTTCGGGTCCGATCAGCCACGTAATTTTTTTGGCTTTTTGCAGACTTAAATTTCCTACTGGTTCCGCCCCGATTTTTAGTGAGCCCAATAAACGTAGCTCATCTTTTTCTTGGGCGGGTAATTTTTCTAACCAATTCTTAATAGATTGAGGTGTATGAATCTCGGTGCACCAAGGATTACTCGATTGTTTGCAGGCTTCGACTGCTTGTTGATGCCAGCGAAGCATGCGTGTTCTCGCACGATCAGCGTCCAGTTTTACTTCACAACGTGCCGACTCGAGTGGGATAATTCCGGAGGCACCCGCTTCACAAACATTACGAACCAGGTCATCCATCGTGCCGCCTTTGGGCATACTTTGGGCCACAATAATTTCGGGCACTGGTTTAGGCGTTTGGCGGAAACGAAGAACTTCAACGATACTACAAGTGCTGTCTGCTGACTCAATTTTTCCGTCGATTACCAGACCTTCACCGTTGATGAGGATGAGTGCGTCACCGCGACGATAGCGCAGGCTGCGCACGATGTGGGTGCTTTCTTGTTCGGAAAGTTTAAGACGCATACCATTGGCACACTCTTTCGTTTGGGCGGAATCAATCCAGGCGCGTTGCGGACTCATGGGTGGGCGGCGGTGGATTGGTCATAAGTGATATCCCAATCTTTCCAAACAGTTTCATAACCTTTGGATTTAAGCATTTCAGCCAATTCGGCCGGTGTGCGTGTGTCCTCAATCGCGAACTGCTCTAAGGAGGCTTCTTTGCCCTCCGCGTAGCCACCAGGGTTGGTGCGAGACCCCGCACTCATCGAAGTGATACCCAATTTGAAAGCGTGATCACGGAAGACCATGCTTTCGCGCGTGCTTAAAGTTAATTCTAGTTCGCCGTTAAAAAGTCTAAACGCGCAGATGGCTTGCACCAGTTGGCGATCGCTCATTTCGACCTTGGGTTGCAAGTCTCCTTCGTGTGGACGGAGGCGAGGGAAGGAAATACTAAAACGACTCTTCCAATGTTTACGTTCGAGCCACTGTAAATGGAGTGCGGTGAAGAAACATTCTGCGCGCCAATCTTCTAAACCAAATAAGGCACCGAGTCCGATTTTATTAATCCCTGCCTCGCCGATTCGATCAGGCGCATCGAGTCGATATTGGAAATCCGATTTTCTGCCCTTGGGGTGATGGATATTATAAGTTTCGCGGTGGTAAGTTTCTTGATAAACAAAAACTGAATTTAATCCGTGGGCGCGGAGTTTTTGATAATCTTCTACGTCGAG
>JBAXUJ010000098.1:0-4920 GCA_037129735.1 Opitutia bacterium
TCGCTAGTCGCTCCGAGTGGGCTGGTGTGGTGAATGAACTCGACCTCAATGAGTCCGAGTTGAATTCGCTCTTGGATGGGATGCGCGCCGCATTGAAGCGCGAAAAGCCTTCCTTCGATGCCAAAGAAATTATTCCTGGCGCCGAGAAATTATTCAATGATCGCATTGCCGCTAAATCAAAACGCTTAGCAGCAAAGAATGACGAATTCCTCGCTAAGATTGATGCCGATAAATCCGTTACCAAAACTGCCTCGGGTCTTCGCTATAAGATCGTCACTCCAGGAACCGATCCTAAGCCAACCGCTACCAGTTTAGTGAAGTGCCTCTACACGGGTAAGCTTGCGGATGGAACTATTTTTGATTCTACCTCCACTCGTGGTAATGAGCCTACCGAATTCCCATTAAACGGAGTAATCCCAGCGTGGACCGAAGGCGTTCAACTCATCGGTAAAGGTGGAAAGATTCTTATCTACGCTCCAGCTAACTTAGCTTACGGCGAACAAGGCCAAGGTCCTATTCCTGGAAACTCGGTTTTAGAGTTCGAAGTTGAATTAGTAGAATTTAAATAATTCCACAAAAATTCGATAAAAAGGGCGCACGCAAGTGCGCCTTTTTCTTTTGGTTTTTTTACCGACTCTCTTATAAAGTAGATATAATATTTAACACTAAATCATGAAATCTTTTTTTAATTTATGCAGTTTAAGTTTTTTATTTTCATGGTGTTCGGCCGAACCCTTAAAAGAAATATTAGTTTGGGATGGGGTTGCTCCGCTGGAAACTCTGACGCCGCAACCCGGTGCTGATCCGCGCGGCGTAGTTAGTGCTGAGGGCCGTCGCTCCGATGTTTTTAGCCCTACCTTTGTGCCATGGCCGGCGGCTCAACCTAATTCTCCCGTGGTGATTGTTTGTCCAGGTGGCGGTTACAATAAACTCGCTGAACAGCATGAAGGGGTCGCTGTTGCAAAAAGATTAAATGATTTAGGCTGTACGGCGTTAGTATTGCGATACCGTGTACCGCGTCGCTCTGAGAGTACTCCCTGGATTCAGCCCTTATTAGATTTACGTAAAACTTTAGAAATCGCTCGAGCTAGAGCCGGAGAGTGGAATGGAGATGCTAAAAATATTGGCGTCATCGGTTTTTCTGCGGGAGGAAATTTAGCCACGCGACTCGCCTACGCACCTGCTGAACCTAATGCGGATCGGCCGGACTTCGTCGCATTAATTTACCCTGCCTATTTATTTGTTAAAGATGAACCCAGCAGTGTTTTACGAGAGGGACCAGAGGGTGTCGTTCCAACCACAGAAATAAAAAAACTCGCTCCAGCATTTTTCGCACATAGCGCGGATGATCCTTATCCGGCCGAAGCTTCACAGAAAATGGGAGCCTTACTAAAATCCATGGGAGCTAAGGTAGAAGTCCATGTGTGGGCGAGTGGCGGTCATGGTTGGGGCGCGACGGATCGATGTGTGGCCTCGCGCGAATGGACCCGTCTCATGGGACTTTGGATGAAGGATCGGGGTATTTTAGCTAAATAAAAAAGCCGCTCAGAGAGCGGCTTTTTGTGTAGAGCAACTGATAAGATTAGAAGCGGTAACGAAGACCAGCAATCGCTTCCCAGTTCTGGATGTTACTCTTAGCAGTACCATCGTAGTTCTTTAAACCAATGTAATGGGTATCGCGTGCAGTCAGTGAGAAATCGAGTTTCTTGTTAATTGCGAAGCGTACGCCCACGAAAGCTGAAGCAGTGAATAAGCCTTTGCTGGTGGTAACTGGGGTAACGGGATTAACACCGTCATCCGTGTAATTAAGATTAGATAACCAGGCATAACCTAAGCCGATTCCAACGAAGGGACTGATGCCGCCACGTGGGTTGAGGTCGTAGGTTAAATCTAAAGAGGCATTGAGAATGCCGATGTTCGAGTTGGTGAACGTATCAACTGCGTCGGTAGCGAGGTGCTTGTAGTTTAGGTTTAAACCTAATTCTAAGTCGCGGTTGAGGTTTCCAGCGACGGTGATGCCGGTGAGGGTACCGGAATTGTATTTAGCACCTGAGTCGTAATTGCTTCCGACTGGGTTACTTTTTCCGAATTGGAATTCGATGGTGGCAGCTTGTGAAGCAGCGGCAGCCAAAGGAAGGAGGGCGAGGGTACGTAATAATTTCATGGGGAAGTTTTAACCTATAAGGGTGTGGGACTCTGTAAAGACGGAAGGTTTATATTATTTATGTAATGGGCTTATTTTGCCTCAATTATCTCAACACCAGTGATTTCCACACGCTCGGTTGGGCTGGAGCGTTCTGGTCCCGTGCATGGAATAGAGGCAATTTTGTCTAAAACATCCTCACCTTTGATCAGCTTACCGAAGGCGGTATATTTATTATTTAAAAAAGAAGCATCACCATGACAGATAAAGAACTGGCTGCCAGCGCTGTCGACGTCTTGAGATCTTGCCATGGAGAGAACCCCTTTTTGGTGTGAGCGATTATTGAACTCGGCCTTGATTTGATAACCAGGTCCACCGGTTCCAGGCATACCACTAGCACCTTGTTTCGACTTAGGGCAACCGCCTTGAATCATGAAGCCTTTGATGATTCGGTGAAAGGCTGTACCATTATAAAATCCTTCACGGGAGAGTTTTAAAAAGTTGGCGACGGTCTTAGGCGCAACGTCGGACCAAAATTCAACAGTCATATCACCCGAAGTGGTGTGAATGATAACTTGTGGGGTGGAGGTGTTGGAGGATTCTTTCATAGGAGTGGAATTAGAAGAATTGAGAGTTTGGGAAATACAAGGGCTAAAACTTGCTAGTAAGAGGATAGCCGAAAGTGTAGATTTCATAAAACAAGCCAAAGACTGCCGTCTTTTTCGGCAATGCAAAAACCTCCGCTTGCCACTTTGTCACCGACCCTTCACAGATAAAAATCATGAAAGTGGTTATCAACGATAAACCCCAAGAAACCTCGGCCAAAACCGTTGCCGAATTAATCAAGGAGCTTGGGCTTAGTGATCAACCCGCCATCGCGATTGCGATTGGAGAACAGGTCATTTCAAGAAGTTCTTGGACCACCTATACCTTAACGGAAAATGTGTCCGTGCTCATTATACGTGCCGCCCAAGGAGGATAATTTATGTTTAAATATATCAAAGGATTGTTTGCACCCGAGCCCGAAGCGGCCGCCCCGAGCAATTTAATTTTATTCACCCCGACGAAGACTGAATGGGATACCAAGACAGTCATCAAACTGTTCGACGCTGGGTTGGGTAAATTGCACGTTCAGCCGATGCGCGAATGGCGCGTCAGCGACTACGAAAATTTTCTCAAGAAAGTTCCCAAGATGTATTGGCCGAGAATTGTTTTAGAAGAACATCACCAACTTGTTCTGAATCATCAACTGGGCGGATTCCAAATGCACTACAGCGATCGCATTCCTGCACGCTGGCCGAAAGCAGTTACCCTGAGTTGTAAATGTCACTCCTATGACGAAATGCGTAGTTTGCCCAAGGGACTGAATTACGTTTTTCTCAGCCCCATTTTTCCTTCGATTTCAAAGCGTGACTATGTGCCCCAGCGCACCACGCGCGAGTTTCAGGTGATTGCTGAACGCTGGAGATCCGAAGGCGGTTGTCCAGTTTATGGCTTAGGCGGAGTCACTCATCAAAACGCGGCCCGCGTGCGCGAAATGGGTCTCGATGGAGTCGCTTTTATTGGTTCGGTTTGGGAAACTCCTAATCCCGTTAAATCCTTTATCGAAATCGAAAATGCTTGGTACGGAAAATCGGCCCGTAAATTAAAAAGAAAATATTAAGTTGGGTTATCCTCGGCTCCAGTTTCTCACGCTCGACGCCTCGCCTCATTCTCATCGCGAGCAAGCGCGACTAGCGCTGGAAGGGGGAGTGCAGTGGATTCAACTCCGAGCAAAAAATCTTCCCGAGCCCGAGTGGATTCAAGTTGCGCAAGAAGTTGCCCATCTTTGCAAAGATTTTGGTGCGACTTTAATTATTAATGATTCGCCGATTGTCGCTTATGAAGCCGAAGCCGATGGTGTACATCTTGGCCCGCATGACTGCGCACCCGCGGAAGCACGTAAAATTCTTGGTGAGTATGCCATCATCGGTGCTACCTTAAATTATCTTAAACACCTCGACGTTTTAAAATCTGCCCGCGTTGACTACGCTGGGGTTGGTCCTGTTCGTTTTACACCGAGCAAAACAAATTTGGCTCCAGTCCATACCGACGAATCTTTAAAGGACTTAATAAATAAAGTCGTGGTTCCGTGTTATGCTATCGGTGGTGTTACCGCGCTCGATTGGGCTCATTTGAGTTCATTGGGGGCTCATGGAATTGCGGTGAGCGGTGCCATCGCTCTGGCCGAAGATCCCATCAGGGCCACGCGAGAAATCATTTCCGCCCTTTCTTTGTAAGCTTTTTTCGGGAGGGCTGGACAATTTGCCAAGGACTTGGATTGTTTAATGTCGGATGTCTTCACTACGCATAGCAGACCGCACCTTTAATTCGCGCCTCCTGACCGGCACGGGTAAGTATGCATCCGCTGAGCAATTACGTTCGGTACTCGATGCTTGTGGTTCTGAAATTATCACCGTCGCCATCAAGCGCGTTCAGTTTGGAGTGAAAGATGACGGCATTCTTTCCGCGTTAGATTCTAAAAAACATTTAATCTTACCTAACACATCAGGCGTACGCACTGCGGCTGAAGCTATTTTTGCTGCCGAACTCACGCGCGAAGCTCTAGGTACATCGTGGTTGAAATTAGAAATTCATCCCGACCCAAAATATTTAATGCCCGATCCGGTGGAAACACTCGAGGCCTGTCGTCAGCTGGTAAAAAAAGGATTCACAGTTTTACCTTACATTCATGCTGATCCTGTTTTAGCGAAACGATTAGAAGAAGTCGGCGCGGC
>JBAXUJ010000099.1:0-4895 GCA_037129735.1 Opitutia bacterium
AAAGAATCACGCTGGTGCTACCGCCGCCAGCAACGCTAACAGATTTGCCCCAGTAACTTTGGTTACGTGTGCCCGAATCAATATCGAGCATTTTATTGGTGCCTCCAGCGAGAAGCGGGCTTTGACGGCAAATCCAACCAGGTGGCACACTGGATTTTCCGTCATAGGCCATGAAGCTCGCTTGCTGTGGACGTGTACTGATAAAATACGGTGTCATTGGTCCGGGTACAATTTCTGCAGGAGCTGTAAGTTTATTTGGCCACTTGCCCTCATTACTTCCTGGATAAGTCGTGTAATATGGGGTTGCTCCAGCCGTGCTTGTTTCAGCTGCACCTCGCACCAAGAAATCTAAGATAAAAAATTGCTGACCAGTTTTAGCGGAGACTAAACTAGTTCCAGTTGCTTTCGATAACCCGCGCCAACCTTTCGCGCCGTTAAAGGCTTCAGGGAGTGTACGCGCAATCGGGTGAGCCGCACCAGATAAATAAGTTTCATCGTACCCAATTAAATTTGAACCGAACTCAGGATCTGAAGCAGAGGTGTACCCTTTATTCGCATTGCCATAAAGTGGCCAGCCGGTGGTCATAGCTCTCAATTCCATGATCAGTGGTTCATTGACGCAGAAATTATTAGTTACGCTACCTGTACCATCAGTCTTTAATTCATCTGATGTTGTTTTAGGGCCCATCCAGTGACGATACTTGTAAAGTTTATCACCCTTAACACTTGTATCGTATTGTAAGTAGAAAGAGAAATCTTGGTTACCACCATCTACCACGTGACCTGAACCGCGTGGTAAAGTAGTATTCTGAGTGAATGCAAAGTAGTAACCTTTATAGGGCTGGAAGTTTAATGAACCTTCATTTCGTGCTTTAACAAAGATTTGTCCGGTGCTTCCTTTTGCGTTCAGGCTAGATACGGTTCCATCCCAACCAGATAAAACAGTTTGGGCGCCGTAAAGTAGAGATGTATTTGTTGTGCCGTAAATCGCTTTGTAGGTGGCATCGTCCACTGCGGTGGGCTGTTTAGGTTGGAATTGATTCGAAGCCGTGGGTGATCCAGTGCGATATGCCACGTTGGCGTAAGGATCCATCGGAATGTAAAACTGACTTCCTTCAGTGTAAACGAAGTCACAAGGAATATCGACGGACTTATAAGCATCAATGGTTGCCGGATTGTTATCGTTGGTTGCACCAATCACGCGAACTTCTCCTGGCTCTAGACGAAACACACTCGATTTTGTTGCACCTGTTCCTCCTCCGAATGTGGTGCCGCGTGAGCCAGCGAGCATACGGATACTGAATTGGTGATTTTGTTCAAAGGTTTGCCCAGGGAATAAATCACCTATTTGTACAGCGGTTGATGCATTGCCGGTAGGTGAGTAAAAGAATTCAAAAATATGCGTCGCCTCTTTTTCAGAGCCGACCATGTTCAGACCAGAAAACTCAATCGCTACATCGTACGGATTATGTACGACGATGAACGGGTCGATACTGATGCCCAGTTTATTGTCATTCCATACCAACGAGTACATCATTGAGAAACGAATAATACTCGGGGCAATTTTCATGTTTGTTGCCCAAGCGATTGGATTGGTTGTATTTCCTGTAGCTTTATGACTCGAGTAGTACATGTGCATGTCGTACTGACAGCCTTCTGAATCGGCGTAGTTATAATATTTATTAAGTGTGACTTCTCCGCTCGAAGTACCACCCGGTTCTAGGAATCCGTAAGGCGAAGGATAGGTTGTAGTGCTTCCATTCGCATACGTCAGTGGCTCAATGCCGTGAGCAAACATTGCACCACTTCCGATAGCTGGCTGACCTAAGATGGTTTGTGCCTGTGAACACGCTTCGATTTCTTTTTTATACAGACGATAGTAATTACGATAGAGATCCCAAGTTGGACCTCTTTCAATGCGACCGTTTAAATTGTCCGCGGAGGTTTTACTAGAGTCTGCCGAGAAAGGATTCCACCGATCCGAGACGCCATTCCAAAAATCATTTCGAAGTGGAACTTCATAAACGAAACCCACTCGCTCGGGAATTTCTGAACCGTTTTGATTGGTTATCTGTGAGTAAGCCGTTCCTGCTATGCTCTTCAAGTCCACCATTGCCCACTCAGGAGAGCGTGGAAAACTGGCGAGAATTTGGTTGTTTGAGCCCACTGAACTGAGAAGATTGAAACGGTTACAATCGATATCATACACATACGGAGAGCCTGGTGCAGAGGAACGATTTGAGGCGTCGTGGAATAGTGAAGGAGCACGATTGTATGCGGCGGATGTGACCGTACTATTTTTTTGTCCGTAGTATGTTTCTAAACCGCGGTAAACTGCGTAGGGTAATTCAAACGCAGTTGATAAATCGATTTTAACACCACCATTGTAAGTATCGGTGATGGTTGAATAAGACCAAGGCGTCACATCGTGCCAAAGGATTTTAGCTGCATCTCTCATCGCATCACCCGCCGAAGTTCCGCTTACGGTATTAGCCCAAATAGCGAGATCGTTAGGATTTTTAACTCGTGACATGTAGGATGTATCCCAACTGTTCGAAATCGCAATGTCTGCATCCCGCCAGGTTGAGAATTTCCAAGTATTAGTCAGGATAGTCGCTCCAGTATAATCTAATTTATCTGCAGGTAAAATAGCTTCGAGAGCGCTGCGTTGCGCACCACTTCCACGGAAGCCTTCATCCCAAATCGTTAACCCACCTTTGAAATTAGAACCGCCCGAAGTAATACCATACGCATCAGGGAGATTGGCTTTTGCTTTCACGCCTTCATCGCCTACCCAGAATGCGTAACGTCCGTTAACTCCGTATCTCACACCACCCGTGGCATTAGGACCGGGTAAAGGTACAGGCATTGCATCCACTGCACCCGAATATTCTACAGCCCAACGTGAAGGAGTATTGGTTGTCATTTTGACTGAACCTCTCGACAAGAGTGGAACTAAAACAGTGTCGGGTGTGATTGAAAGTGCATTGCCTAAATCATCGATGAGATTTTTTCCTTCGGTGCTGCTGATACTCGTTGCAGGTGGATAGGGCGAGGCGTTGGAAGGGTAGGTGTAAGCACTACTGTTGGTTGTATAATTTGGCAGTTTGGTAACATCTGCAATTTCTGGATCGGTGCTACTGATGACTCCAGGTGAACAAAGCCAACCAAGGAAAAGTCGCGTATCATGAGGCTTCGCTACATTCCAATCGCGTACACGATTTTGGCTGATTCCACCTGTCGCCCATACGCCGGTCCAAAATCTTTTTTGGTGGGAAAGTTTTCCGCTCGATGGAGCTGAGGGATTTTCAGCTGTCGTAACCGTGGTCGAATATTGTGCGCTCGGAGCCTTACCCGCATCATACATATCCGCACGCATCGTCACGCGTTGATCGGGGCCCGCGAGTTGTTGTAACTGACCCATGGCCATTTTTGCAGACGCGATCGCGTTGAGACGCGCACGCATGTATCCAGAATGTCCTAAAGCTAAGCGAGTTTCGACCTGCAGAAACGCCGCTAAAATAATTACCAACATGACCATACCAGCCATGATTGCTAAAGATAAAACGAGGGAGAATCCTGAGCGTTTACGATTCATTAAAGGGGTCTAAGGGGTAGTGTTTAAATGAATAGAAAACGGAACAGAAAGTCAAAGAATTGAGGAAAAACCTCAAAATTCTTTAACCAATGACCAAAAACAGGCATCAGTCGGTTTAAAGGACTGAAATCAGTCATAAAACACATAATTTACACTTTTTTACGATTGAGAGCGGGCTTGCTCACCGTTTTTAGGTGTTCAGCGTAATAGCGTGAATACTCTTATTGAAGGTGCGGGATTGTTTCTATGGCCACTGGGCTTCTGTTCCATTCTCGTCGTTTTCCTCATCAGCGAGCGCGCCATCGCTCTTATTCCCGGACGCGTTGTTCCCGTGTCACTTTTGCAAGCGGTACGTAAAGGCGAAGCTCGTTCAGTCAAAGCCGGTAATCAAACTCTCGCTGGACGCGTCATTATTTTTTGGCAGGAGGGAGCACGCGGCGAAGTTCTCAAATCTTTTGCGCGATCCGAACTCATAAGACTCCAGCGTGGATTTTTTGTCATCGATAGCAGCGTCGCTGCCGCTCCGTTGTTGGGGCTGCTGGGAACTGTCACTGGATTAGCGACGCTCTTTCCGGAACATGGTTTGCCCGACTCACAAACGCTCACGCGTGGAGTCGGACTCGCGTTAAGCACTACCATGATTGGCCTTTGTATCGCTATTCCCGCACTCGTGGGGTCCAACTGGTTGAGTCGCCGAGTCGAAATTCTTTCATCACAGGTCGACGTCTTAGTTGAAAGTCTCGAACAGCAATCGAAATGAGTTTAGTCATTCCCCGCCGCCGTCGTAACGAAATCAATGTCATCCCATTGATTGATGTGATGGTGGTTTTGGTATTTTTCTTATTATTAGCCGGACGCTTTGAAGAGGCTCGTACGCTTTCCATTATCCCACCCGCCGCTGATGCTGGTGGAACGAGTAGCACGGCTGCCTCGATGGTGATTGGGGTGGATCGCGAAGGAAAAATTTACCTCGAAGGCAAAGAAATTGCCCAAGCGAATTTGAATAAAGCCCTTGCTGATAAGGCCAAGTTAAGCCCCGAGGCCGAGGTCTTAATCGTGGCGGATGAGCGTTCGCTTACCGGTACAGCAGTCGCGGTTTTGGATTCAGTCGTAAAAGCGGGCCTCCGTCCGCGTTTATTAACCAGACCGACTAAGTAAAATTACACAATCCGCTTGAGACTCTGCCTAAGTCCGCTGAGAGTAAATTTATGACCGCCGACAAAAAAACTGGCAGTGCCAATGGGAAAGAAAATTTTGAAGCTGACCTAGCCAAACTCGAAAAATTGGTGGAGTCGCT